>JAFLJW010000144.1 GCA_022712815.1 Pseudodesulfovibrio sp.
TTCCCGGGCGCATCGTGGGCCGTACCGAGGACTCGGAAGGCCGGACCGGATACGTGCTCACCCTGCAAGCCCGCGAGCAGCACATCCGCCGCCAGAAAGCCACATCCAACATCTGCTCCAACCAATCCTTGTGCGCCCTGCGCGCCCTCGTGCACATCTGCACCCTTGGAGAACTCGGCCTCAAGCGTGCGGCCCGGCTCTCAATCGAGCGTGCTCATATCTGCGCGGAACGCCTGACCGCCATAGATGGCGTGGAAATGCTCACCAAGGGTCCGTTCGGCAATGAATTTGCCGTCACTCTGCCGGTAAATGCATATGACGTGATCGCCAGGCTCGCGGCGCGAGGGATTATCCCCGGCTTCCCGCTTGGTCGCTACTACGATGGACTGGAGAACGGGCTGTTGGTGGCCTGCACCGAAAAGACCAGCGAGGAACAGATTGGCATCTTTGCTGAAATCCTCAAAGGGGTACTCAAATGAAAACGATATTTGAAAAATCCGTAGCCGGACGCGAAGGGTGCTGGCCTTGCGAAGGCATGGCCGAGGAAGCATACATTCCATCAAACCTGTTGCGCGACGGTGATATAGGCCTGCCTTCAGCCTCCGAGCTGGACGTAGTCCGCCACTTCACCAAGCTTTCCCAGCGCAACTTCGGCGTAGATGGCAACTTCTACCCGCTGGGTTCGTGCACCATGAAGTACAACCCGAAATTCACCGAGGTCGTGGCAGCCATGCCCGGCTTCACGCGCCTGCACCCGGTACTCCCGCAGCTCCAAGGAGCGGGCGGCATGTGTCAGGGTGCGCTTGAGGTCATGTATGAAACCGAAAGACTGCTGGCCGAGATCACCGGCATGCATGCCTACACCCTGCACCCCATGGCCGGGGCTCACGGCGAGTTGACCGGCGTCATGCTCATGGCCGCCTATCATAAGGATCGCGGCAACAAGAAAACCAAGATCATCGTCCCTGATTCCGCTCACGGCACCAACCCCGCTTCGGCAGCCATTGCCGGATACGATGTGGTGACAATCGAATCCGTGGACGGCATCGTGGACCCCGATGCTCTGGCCGCAGTGCTGGACGACGAGGTGGCAGGCATGATGATGACCTGTCCCAACACCTTGGGACTATTTGAAAGAAACCTTCCGAAGATCGTCAAGATGCTGCGCAAGGTGGACGCCCTGCTCTACTATGACGGCGCGAATCTCAATGCCATCATGGGCAAGATGCGTGTTGGCGATGTCGGTTTCGACATCGTTCACTGGAACTTGCATAAGACCCTCGCGACTCCGCACGGCGGTGGCGGTCCCGGTTCCGGTCCGGTGGGCGTGAGCGAAAAGCTCGTCCCCTTCCTGCCCATCTCCCGGGTCGCCAAGCTCGAAGACGGCCAGTTTTATCTGGACTACGACCATCCCAAATCCATCGGCTATGTGGCCCCGTTCTACGGCAACTTCGGCGTATTCCTGAAGGCCTATGCCTACATCCTGCGCCTTGGCGGCGTGGGCCTCACCAGAGTCTCCGAAAACGCAGTCCTGGCAGCCAACTACATGCGAAAACGCCTCTCCGGCCACTTCGATATCCCATATGACCGTATCTGCATGCACGAATTCGTGGCCAGTGCCAGCGAACAGGCCAAGAAGGGTGTCCGCGCCCTCGACTTTGCCAAGGCACTGCTCGACAAGGGACATCACGCGCCCACGATCTACTTCCCGCTCATCGTGGCCGAAGCGATCATGATCGAGCCCACCGAAACCGAGAACAAGGAAACCCTGGACCGGTTCATCGACGACCTGATCGAAATCGCCGAGTTGGTGGACACCAACCCCGAAGCCGTTCAGGCAGCCCCGGTCACCCTGCCCGTCACCCGGTTGGACGAGACAAAGGCCGCACGCGCCATGGAGTTGACCGATGACTTATGATCTCGTGGTCATAGGCTCCGGTCCCGGCGGGTATGACGCTGCCGTGGAGGCCGCCGGGCATGGCCTCAAGGTCGCGCTGGTGGAAAAACAGAACCTTGGCGGCACCTGCCTGAACCGGGGATGCATCCCGACAAAACTCTGGCTCGGTGCGACATCCGCCATAGACGAGCTGCACAATCAGGCCAAAATGAAGGTCGCTTCCGGCGAAGTGAACGTTGATTTCACAACCCTTCAAGGCAGGGTACAAAAACACCTGACCGGCACCCGCAAGGCCATGACCATGCAGCTCAAAAAGATTGGCATCGACCTTGTGGAGGGCTTTGGCAAACTGGCTGGTGACAATGAAGTCACTGTTGAAACTGCCGGGACCACCCAGACCTTGAAATACAAAAATCTGGTGGTTGCCACCGGCTCCAAGCCCATCTTCTTTCCGGGTCTGGAACCAGACGGCGACTGCGTGCTCGATTCCGACATGTTCCTTGCCATGGAAACCATGCCCACCTCGCTCATCGTGGTCGGCGCGGGTTTCATCGGCCTTGAAATGGCTCAGGTGGCCCACCGCTTCGGCGCAAAGATCACGGTCATCGACGCCATGGACCGCGTGGCCCCGCTGGAAGACCCGGAGGTCTCAAAGGCCCTGCGCTCGGTCTTCAAACGATGGAAATGGGACATTCAGCTCGAAAAACGTGTCTCCGGCGTGAAGACAGTGGACGGCAAGGCCGTGCTGACCTTTGATTCCGGCGAAAAACTCGAAGCTGACAAGGTCCTTGTTGCCGTGGGCCGTGGACCGGTCACCGATGGCCTCGGACTTGAAGAGGCTGGCGTTGCCTTGCAATTCGGCCAGATTCAGGTGAACGAAAATCTTGAAGCCGCAACTGGCATCTACGCCATCGGCGATGCCAACGGGATCATTCAGTTGGCGCACGCCGCGTCACATCAGGCGCACTACGTGGCCGCTCGCGTAGCTGGCAAGACTGACGCCCCTTACGAATCCGGCCCGGTGCCAAGCGTACTCTACGGCGCACCAGAGGTCATGCGTGTGGGCCGGATGGAGAACGAAGTCTTCCTGTCTGACGCAGACTGCGAAACCTCCCGCTCCCAACTGGCTGCCAATCCCATGGCTCAGGCCCACGCGGCCACGCAGGGATTTGTCAAGGTCATCTGGTCCGGCAACAAAGTAGCGGGCGTCACGGCGATCGGGCACGATGTCTCGCGCCTGACCACACCGGCCACCATCATGGTGCAACAGGGCTGGACCATTGAAGACGTGCGCAAGACCATCTTCCCGCACCCGTCACTGGATGAAGCCCTGCTCAACGCCCTGAAAACCGAGAGGAAGAAAACAGAATGATTCTGGACATCCTTGAAAATGGTGAGAAGTACACGAGCCTGAATCCGCACTTTACCGCGGCATTCGAGTTTCTCAATCGTGCTGATATCGCAGACCTTTTTGAGGGCCGCAACGAAGTGGACGGCGACAATGCATACGCCATCGTCATCAAGGCTCCCGGACGCAAGCCGGATGAAGGGTTGCTTGAAACCCACGACAACTACATTGATATTCAATTTGTCGTCAGCGGCGTGGATTCTATCGGCTGGAAAGCTCGCAAGGATCTCGGCCCGACCACGGATGCATCTGACCCGCGCAATGATGTAGCCTTCTACGAGGACAAGCCGGACGCATGGACCATTGTCCGTCCCGGCATGTTCGCCATCTACTTTCCCGAAGACGCGCATCTGCCCATGATATCAGGTGGCGACCTGCACAAGATCGTTGTCAAAGTGGCTGTATAGCGACCACCACCAACTCATGCTAAATCAAACCGGGAAGCCCTGATATCAAGGATTTCCCGGTTTTCATTTTCAATCAATCCGTAGAACAGCTCGCCATGGTCAAGGCAGTTGGATCATAGCCGCCTATGGCCTCAAGGTGTACCGCTGCCAACAGACGCTAATGCACTGCCCGCCCTTCCGGTTCTGCCGTAAAGAATTCCCCCTGTTGCTCTGGCGGTTCCAGAGCGAGCAGCCCTGCCATGGTCAGGCCGGGGCCGACCCATAATCTGCCAGTGGCAACGGGACTGAAACCACGGGCGAGACGCTTGGCATGATCAAGAGCAATGATGATCTGCTGGGTGTACCGGGCTTTGGAGAAGATGAATTCGGCATCGTGCGCCCAGTCGGGCCTTGGTTCATCGGAAGGCCACGAGATGGGATTTTTCAGCCGCCATATAACCGTATCAGAGGTATGGGAAACCATGACGCCATCATCGATCCCCTGACAGGAAGGGTCGCCGCAATCGCAGGTATAGATGAAAAACTCACCGGACATGGTGGTTGATGTGACGAGAGAGACGGGATCAACTGAAATATTGATCTCATGCAAATACTGACCGTCCACGGACAGATTGAAATCAATATAGGCATCCTCCGGATGCTCTTCATCCAGAGAGAGTGTCACGGAAATCATGATATCATTCATTCAACATTTTCCTTCCCTTGAATCCGCACAAACATGTGCATGGTGGCCGGTATTTAGCATACTCAAGACCGCACCACAACGACGAGATTCCGAGGTAACCCCGCTAGTCCTCACTGAGGATTTCATCTTTCACGAGGGCTGAATTATACGCTGAATTAATGGCTGATTCCGTGAGTGTTCCGACCAGTTTGCGCTCCTTGCCCGGAATCAGCACCGGCAATTGCGAAACGCCCCGGTCAGTTATTTTGTCAAGGGCACTCTGCAACGTATCATTGGTGCTGACGGTCACCAGATCACGGGTGGAGATATCGTTGGCAATGATCAGTTGCAGCAGCCCTTCTTCGTGCAAAAGCGTGCGAATATCCCGAAATGAGATAATCCCGGTGAGCCGCTCCTCGTTCACCACATGAATATACGGCGCGTTCTCGGTCTTGAAGGTCCAGATTATCTGATCAAGCGGCATGAATTCCGGGATGGCCACGACATCCTTCGTCATGATCTCCCCGACCTTGATATGCTCCAGCAGATGCCGATCACGCCCGGCCTCGATGTCGATGCCGCGTCGAAGCAGCTTGGTCGTGTAGATGGACGCACGCTGGATGGTGGAGTTCATGACCGTGGCCGTGATGCAGGTCAGCATCAGCGGCAGGATGATGGAATAGTCGCTGGTCATCTCGAAAATGATCAAAATGGCGGTCATCGGCGCATAGGTCGTCCCGGCCACCAGACCACCCATGGCAACAAGGGCGTAAGCTCCGGGCATGGCCGTATGGGCAGGAAACATGGAATGCACGACCATGCCGAACGCGCCGCCCGTCATGCACCCCATGAACAGGGACGGCGCAAAGATACCGCCGGACCCGCCGGAGCCAAGGGTGATGGACGAGGCCAATATCTTTGCCCAGACGAGGATGAACATCAGCCAGAGTCCCATGTTGTTGGTAAGCGACAGGTTCATGGCCCCGTAGCCGACACCAAAGACTTCCGGGAAGATTGCAAAAACACAGCCAAGCAGTGCGCCGCCGATTGCGGGCTTGATCCAGTCCGGGATGGGTATGGCATCAAAGCCGTCCTCAAGCAGATACAACACCTTGGTAAAGGTGAGGGCCACAAATCCGGTCACAATGCCCAAGAGGAGGTAAAATCCATACTCCCAATTGGAAACAATGGCGTATTCCGGAATGGAAAAGTGTGGGAAATCACCAAAATAATACCGGGAAATGGCGGTTGCCGTCACCGATGACAGGACAACGGGCGAAAACTGCATTACCCCGAAATCGCCAATAATAATCTCCAGCGCAAAGAGCACCCCGGCAATGGGGGCGTTGAAAGTGGCGGCAATACCAGCCGCTGCGCCGCAACCGACCATGGTGCGCATGTGAACACCGGGGATTTTGAAAAGCTGGCCGATGGACGAACCAATGGACGCACCGATCTGGACCATGGGACCTTCGCGCCCCACCGAGCCGCCCGAACCGATAGTTACAGCCGAAGCGAAAATCTTGGCCGCAGCCACACGTTTTCGGATACGCCCGCCCCGAAGCGCAATGGCCTGAATGACCTCAGGCACACCATGCCCCTTGGCCTCGCTGGCAAAATAGCTGACCACAAGGCCGACCACGAGGCCACCAGCTGTCGGCATCACTATCTTCACCCACAGCGGGATGGTGTCCGCAAAAAACAGTATGTCGCCGGTATTCTGATAGAACACCCACTGCACGAATTTAAGGAGATACTTGAAGAGGACTGCGCCATAACCAGCCAGAACTCCAATGATAATAGCGAGAAAAAGGTACTGAACATTAGGTCGTTTGAGCCGCTTAAAGAGTGGCTCGCCCTTGTTTTCGGGCATGAAATCTCCAAGGTTCGCGTTGTCATCAATGTTGACAAAAAACACACCCGATATATTTCTACCTAATCAGTGTAACCCAAGTTCCTATCCAAACGCAATGCATGGACCAGTACCACTTGAGCCCAAAGCGGAAAAAAGGTACTCAAAACCTCCCAACGACAACGAACCTTTTCAGGAGATCATACATGGCTAAATTCGAGATCAACCCACTGACCCCGAAACCGGAATTCGACATCATCTATTACATGGAAATTGCAGGTGAATCCCGTATTGAACAGGACATCATGGACGAATTCGAACCGTTCTGGGACAAATGGACCAAGAACAACCTGAAGGCGTACGAGATCGTCAATCCCGACGGCGAAGGCAAATTCGTACTCATCTATCTTGATCAGGAAGTGGACGACAACATCGAGGGCATCTGGCAGGACTCGCCCACCCACGGGCTATTGTTTCACGCCCTGGCCATCACCATGGTCATGAGTACAGCCCAAGGATTCGTGCCAGAATTGAACGCTGGACAATGCGCTCCCCTGCCCCGCCCGGGTGACCGGATGCTCGATGTTTTCAAAGAACTGGGATTGACCTGGAATCAGGAAGGCACCGTCAACCGCAAATACGCAGTGCTCACCCCCTATCCCTATAATGGCGGCTGCGAAGTCTGCTACATGAGTGACAACTGTCCAAAAAGTACAGTCAAGAGCCAATAATCATGTTCACAGTCAAGGACGTTCTCAATCTGCAAGTGGCCCCGGCTCTGGGCTGTACCGAACCGGTCGCCATTGCCCTTGGTGCAGCGGCAGCCATGTCTCTGCTGCCCGGTAACGATTTCGATTCACTCGAACTCTCGCTGGACCCCAATGTGTACAAGAACGGCCTGGCTGTCTCCATCCCCGGTGCAAACGGCCTCTCCGGTCTGGACATGGCGGCAGCTCTGGGCGCGGCAGGCGGCGACCCGACACTGCGCATGGAAGTGCTCCAGCCCGTCACCGATGCACACGCCGCCACAGCCAAAAAATCCCTGGCCGACAAAAAAATCAAGGTTTCCCTGCTCAAGGACCAGCGCGGCCTGTTCGTCAAAAATGTCATCAAAAGCGGAAACGATACCGCCGAAAGTGTCATTGAAGGACTGCACGACAACATCGTCTCCCTCAAGCTCAATGGCAAGGATGTCGACAGTCCGCTGATAATCAAACACGACAAAGCAGGTGAAAGCCCCATTGCCGCCATGGAAAGATGGCTCAAGGAGCTAACTTTAAATGACCTCATCGCGCTGACCGACCATCTGGATGACGAAGATTTCGCCTTCCTCCAGGAAGGCGTGGACGTCAACATGCGTCTGGCCGAGCAGGGGCTCAAATTCGGCATGGGACTGAGCGTGGGCAAGACCCTCGAACGACTCGTCCGCCAGGGGCTGATCAAGAAGGACATGATTCTCGCCGCCCGAATCCTCGCATCCGGGGCCGCTGATGCGCGTATGTCCGGCCTGCCGCTTCCAGCCATGAGTTCCGCCGGGTCCGGCAATCACGGGCTGACCGCCATCCTGCCCATCTGGGCCGTAAAGGATTACGTGACGGATGCGGACCAGAAAACCGTACTCGAAGCCATCGCGCTCTCACACATCGTCACCGCATACATCAAGGCACACACCGGCAGGCTCTCCGCTGTCTGCGGCTGCTCTGTAGCAGCAGGTGCAGGTGCGACAGCCGGTATCACCTATCTGCTCGGTGGCGATGCCAAGCACATTGCAGGAGCCATCAAAAATCTGCTCGAAGATCTGGCAGGTATCATATGTGACGGTGCCAAGGCTGGTTGCGCCCTCAAGTTGGCAACCGCCGCCGGAACAGCCGTACAGGCCGCCCTCTTTTCCCTTCATGGCGTCAACGTCCACGCAACCGATGGCATCATTGGCGACTCGTCCGAAGACACCATGCGCAACATCGGCACCCTCGCCACAGACGGTATGGTCCAGACCGACCGGACCATACTGGACATCATGTTGAGAAAACAGTTTTCTGATGTTTAGATAGATTTCAAAGAGCCTCTGGCGGGCCTACCGGCGGTCTCCTTCGGAGAGACCAGGGCTCTGCCCTGGACCCGCAAGGGACGCGTCCCTTGACCCTGAGCTGGCCTGCGGCGCTAAGCCTCATAAAACGAAAAACCTGTGTGAAGAACACAGGTTTTTTGTTTTATGAGGCGGATGGTTTTAAAGGCAAGAAGTGAGCTTGTTTTTTCAATAATCCACGGGGACTTCATAATATTTCCCATTGGAACAAACTCAACCCAAGATATCTTGCGCAAAAGAGGAAACTGACAAATACCTCGATTCGCGCAAATGCGCATATAAAAAGTTTAGGGAAAAGGAGGGGATGGGGTCTGGGGAAGGG
>JAFLJW010000145.1 GCA_022712815.1 Pseudodesulfovibrio sp.
GGGTAAAGTTATTCGCTTGCCTGCCACGCCGGAGGCCGCGAGTTCGAGTCTCGTCGGCTCCGCCACTAAAAGAAAAAGGACTTCAAGCAATTCGCTTGAGGTCCTTTTTCTTTTGCCAATCGTTTTCCAGTCTGGTGGGCCCGATGCTCAAGCTGTCTTCCAAAATCATCAGATAGAAATAAAAATATCCAAAAATTTCCGGGAATATGGTATGCAAAAGGTGTTTAACAAACTGCAACCAAAGGAGGTTTTGGACAGGCTGGCAACGGTGCTCCTGCAATTCACAAAACATGTTCGCCGTTGATGGAATTCTTCAGTCCTTCAGAGAGATTCACGGAGATTGGGGCAATCCGGCGGGCGACCCTACTTTCCAAAAAGGAACTAGTAGGCAAAAAGTGCGTACTTTACAGCACCCCTACATTTTGTTTCATTTTAATGGATATATGCTCAACAGCAATGCAAAGGTCAGGAAGATGCGTCATGTTGTGGCGCACAGCGATCAGCGCATTGCCCGTTCCTATGGTTTACGTTGTTGGTTCATATCGGCACCAGCCGTTTCATGCGAAGGAGAGCCGGTTCCGAATTGGGTGAGAGGCGTTGGTCGCACGGGCTGAAAGACCATGAAGGATTGAGAGGCGGTCATGAAAGTTGTATGGGGTATCACCGGTGCCGGAGATTTGCTGCCGGAGTTGTTCGACATAATGGAGGACGTGGTCCGAGACCCTGAGGTTGAAATCACGGTAATCCTGTCCAAAGCCGCAGAAACAGTGATCAAATGGTACAAACTGTCGGATCGTTTGGCTTCGATTGCCAAGCGGGTCCATACCGAAAAGGACGCGAACACACCTTTCCTCGCAGGCCCTATGCAGGTGGGCAAATACGAATTTTTTCTTGTGGCCCCACTGACTGCCAACAGTACCGCAAAAATTGCCCATGGCATAGCCGACACCCTCATCACCAACTGTGTTGCGCAGATCAGCAAGGGGACTACACCAGCATATTTGGTCCCTGTGGACAGGCAACTCGGTTCGACCACGACCACACTTCCCGACGGCACTTCGTTTAAATTGAGAGTTCGCCCTGTCGATGTGGCCAATGTTGAGCTTATTAAGGGCATCGACGGCTTGAATGTGCTTGACGGCATTGACGAGATCAAGCTGATTTTTGCCAGTCATCTGAAGGGAAGCCCAGGGAGATTATCATGAAAGTGACCGTCATTGCCCAAGCCAGATTGCACTTCGGATTCATGAACCTGGACCCCGAACTTGGCAAGGTATACGGCAGCGTCGGGGTCAGCTTGGACAGGCCGTTCACCAAAATAACGGCCCGGCCTGCCAATGTCTTTTCCATACAGGGGCCACGGGCAAAGCAGGTCGGCAGGTGCGCGGAAATTCTCGCCCGCCATTACGGCACCGAATGGAAGGCGCATCTGGTGGTTGAAGAAACCATAGACAGACATTCCGGCCTTGGTTCAGGGACCCAGACGGCCTTGGCCACGGCCGCCGCGCTGTTGCGGATGCATGGATTGGAGTACGATCTCCGGGATGCTGCCGGTGCCTTGGGCCGGGGGCTTCGCTCTGGGGTCGGCATCGCGGCATTCAAAACCGGAGGGCTCATCCTGGATGGCGGGCACGCACAACTGGGCAGGCCGGAAAGAATAACTCCTTCCATACCGCTGGTACGACACGATTTCCCGATGGACTGGCGTTTTGTGCTCTTTCTCCCCGCAGTGCCTCCCGGCCTGTCAGGGAAAAACGAAGCCAAGGTCTTCAAGGAATTAGGTGATACCCGCGCCATCACGGATGCCATCTGCCGGACCGTCCTCCTGAAGATGCTGCCCGCTCTGGTGGAGCGGGACATAGTGTCTTTCGGCAACGCTTTGACGGAAATAGATACCAGAACGGGTCAATTTTTCCACAAGGCGCAGGGAGGGACATACCGGGAAAGTCTGGCCCACAACGCCGTGGAAACCCTGCTCGCAGCCGGGGCGTATGGTGTCGGCCAAAGCTCGTGGGGGCCGTGTCTGTACGGACTTGTCGACCAGCGGACCGAGGACGATGTGGTCCGGGCAGCCGAAGGCTACCTGGCAGATCTCGGACTGACGGGGAGGGTTCTTGTGGCCTCGGTCAACAACACGGGTGCGGAAATATCTTCAAGTGATGAGTGAATCAATCGGCGGCGGTGACTTTGGTGAGCAGCTCTCTGATTGCTGTCTCATAAGAGGAACCAGGCGCAACTTTCGCGATAACCCGGGTGTTCTCACAGAGTTGATCCACGGCTACCTGACCCAGGAGATGGCAGCGGGTGGATAGTACGAGACTTTCCAGGAATAATCCTTTGGCTCGGTTGATGAGTCTGACGGGCCCGGATTGGCTTTCGAAAAGGCTCTCGGCCTCCAGCAGCACTTTTCCTTCTTGCTCCTCAAACCTGACAAGCCGTACCGCGAGCCAGGGGGGAGTTTCGGCCAGCACCGGGAGTCCGGCGGCTTCGCCCTCGTGGATGGTTTCAAAGGTGAGCCGATCCCGCCTGTTCAACGCGTTGTGCAGACTTACGGGGTCCTCGACGAAGTTGATGACGAAAGACTGGTGTTCCAGGATCGCCTCCAAGGTGGAAGTTCCCTTGAACAGAGCTGCCTTGAGGGTCGTGCCATCGTCGGTCCATACGCCGAACGGTGCAGTCGCGACGCTGTCTCCCCGGTTGACGGTGACGACAACCTCGTAGATCCAGTGGTGGCGCATGGTCTGTAAAATGGGTGATGTCATAAAGAAAACATACGAATTTTTTGGCAATTTGTAAACTTGCAACTTGCCGGATTTACGAACTGTATTAATAGAATATTGAGGTATAAATGCAGATTTTGGTAAGCGTCACTTCGGAGGAAGAAGTGGCGGAAGCTGTGGTTGGCGGCGCGGACATCATCGATGTCAAGAACACACGGGAAGGATCGCTGGGAGCTGCCCAGCCCGAGGTTATCCGCCGGATCAAGATGGCGACCCCCGCGAATATTCCGGTGAGTGCCGCCATCGGCGATGCTCCCCCGTTGCCCGGGACCATGGCTCTGGCCGCTTTGGGAGCAGCCTCCTGCGGTGTGGAGTACGTCAAGGTCGGACTGTTCGGGGTCAAGACTCTTGCCGAGGGGGAGCACATGGTCCGTTCAGTGTGCCTGGCGGCACGGTCCGCCAACTCGCAGGTCAAGATTATGGTGGCGGGTTACGCAGACGGTGCCCGCTTCGGAGCCATGCCCACGGCGGATCTGCCGGAAGCGGCAGCCAGAGGAGGGGCTGACGGCTGTATGCTGGATACCATCGTCAAGGGGGAGGACTCCCTTTTTTCATTCATGGATATTGAGGCCCTGCAACACTTTGTGAGCCGTTGCAGAGAGTCTGGCCTGATCACCGCGCTGGCGGGCAGGCTGGGGGTCGGGGATGTGGAGCTTCTCAGGGAAATTGGCCCGGACATAGCGGGATTTCGTTCCGCTGTCTGTGGCGGCGACAGGACCGAAGGCCGGGTGGACTCGGAGAGTGTTCGGCGGCTCAGGAAGTTGCTGAATTTGGCCTAGGGCGTGTCGACAATTAGACACACCCTAACCATTTCCGGCCACACGCGTGCCCAAGGTTGCCCCGTCTTCAAGCAGTTGCACGAGCCTTTGGGGAAATTGGCCGTTGATCACCCATGTCTCGTACTTTGCGGTCTTGAGTATTTTTCCTAGATGCTTGTCCACTCCGTTGTTGCCGGACAGGCTCTCTGTGTTAATCCTCTCCATGAACACGGCGTTTTGTGCTGTCGGTTCCGTATTGTAGAGGCCGTCGAGGTCCTTTATCAGGACCAGGCGTGATGCGTTGGCCTGCCCGGCGATCCATGCGGCGATGGAATCAGATGTGACATCCCATGAGTGAGGTAGCGGATCGCTCTGCCTGAGCCAGTCATGGGGCAGAAATACTGGCACACCAGTCCGCGTTGCCATCTCGGTACCGGGCAATGCCCTGACCACATGGCTGCCGGGGATCAGGTCCGCGAGCAGCAGGCCATACTGATCCATTCCCAAAATTGCCATCCAGTGCGCGGCAGTGTCGGAGAGCGGGAATCGGCCAGCGTAGTCTCTGACCGCGTCGGCAAAATCACCGCCGCCGGGTACGACCAGCAGGGGGTGGCTTTTCGCCACTTCAGCAATGGCGTTGCACAATGCAGGAAGTGCGTGATGCCGGGCCTGACTACCGCCGATCTTGATGACTGTTCCGGTCATGACTACTTCTCCAGCCAGTTCCATAGCAGGGAAGCCGCGGCCAGGGCGGGCAGGACGGCACCCTGCTGTTTCTCCGATGACGAGGGATAGGCCACGACCTCCATGCCCAGTCGGTTGCCGACTTCCTCAGCCACAAAGGCTCCGCTGCCTGCGGCCAACACTTTGCGCGGCAGGTTGTTGGCGTTTAATGCGGAGAGAACCTGGAGTGCTGCGGCCGTCAGTTCATGTATCTGTGCTTCGTAAATATACCGGGCCATGACAAGAATATCGTTTCGATCCAATGCTTCGCTGTCACTGCATGCCAACCGGGCCAACCGCGCATGGGCTTCCTCCTGGGAGGGACCGCGTCCGTCCGCTGTCTGGCAACTGTAGTCCGATTCCGTCAGATTCCCAAGTAGCACATGGACGTCGGCCATCAGTGAAAACAACTCTGCGGTGACCCGGCACATGGCCCCGCGCACCGGAACCACTTGGACGAGCGTATCCGGGTTAGTGCGGAGCACTCCGCAGTAGACGAGTTCGCCATAGGTCAGCCGTTCCGTGTCTGTTCTGCCTCGGGCTGGCACTGTACCCCCAACAAGTGGGATAATGTCGGTGGTCGTGCTGCCAACGTCGATGAGCAGGCCGTCCGGGTGGCTTTCGGCGGCATGCAGGGCAGAAGCCATCCAGTTGTTAGCAGCAAAATGGAGAGGGGTTTCGGCAACCCTGCCGATCTCGACCCACTCTCCCGACATGACGTCGAGCGCAAAGGTTTCAAGATCGGGAAACGCCTTGCTCACCGCGTTGCAGATAAAGTTGACTCCTTCCCGCTTTGTACGGAATGAATCGCACAACTCCGCAGTCAGGGTCAGGGCAAGGTGGGAGCAGGAGCAGGAGTCGAGTTCATGTCCCAACTCGGACAGTTCTCCCACCAGCAACGAAGGATCACGCCAGATCTCGAGAGGGATGCTGGCTGTCCTGATCTGCACCTCGCCGTTGGCGAGCCGGTCCAGACGAACCGCTTTCACATTGGCTCCACCAACGTCAAAACCTATGATTCCAGACAATTTACTCATACAATCCCTTCCTTGCTGAATTCAACTCGGCGTTCGGCCTTAACCCGCTGCGGAAGGGTGCCATGAAAATGTCCGTGCAGGATCGCCTCGGCCAGATTGATATTCAGAGTTTCGGAGACGCCTACGTAAGCGGTCGTCAATCTCGGATTAATTTCAATAACCAGACAGGAGTCCTCTTTCAACACCATGTCCACGCCGACATACCCGCCGAGCCCGGGGATGAGTCGTACGGCTTCGGCGGCCAGTTCCATGGCCCGGTCCGAAAGGTGATGTTTGAAAGGGGTGGAGCCGCCCCTGTAGACGAATGGTTGGCCGGGAACTATGCGCTGTTCGTTCAGGCAAAGGGGCGTGACATCGAACCCGGAAACAAATACAGTCACGCTGGCATGGGTGCCTTGGTGATATCGTTGCAAAAGCATGACTTTCCGCCCGTCCAGCAGGTCCAGTGCCCGGTCCAGTTCGCTTCGGTCCAAAACAAGGCTTACCCCCTCGCAATCCTGGCTGCAAAGCGGCTTGACCACAAGCGGATATCCCAGGCTGTCGGCCGTGGATTCAACGGTTTCCAGAGTGGCAACGACGGTTTCGGGAAAGGGTATGCCCGCCTTGAGAAGCAATTGTGCGCAGACGTCCTTGTTCGAGGCCGTCCGTATGCTTTCCGGCGAGCTGCCCAAAAGAATGGTTCCGGCATCCAGAACAATTTGGCTAAGGTCGGCCAGGCATCCCGCCTCTTCCGGCGCAATGATCAAGACCCCGTCGGCCTGATGGACGAGGGTATTGAATGATGCCTCCCATGAGTCGGTGACGGGTACTGTTTCATCGGCGTGTGACGCCTGCATACCGGGACTCAGGCAGGTCACGGTGCGGTAGTTATCCAGATGGGAGAAATCCCGCAAGACTGCATTGAGTATGGCCTGCCCCTCTGAGGTGGCATTTTGGGCGATAATGGTCCCGGCCATACCTCCTGCACTGAAGAATTCAAACACAAAGATTTTCATTTGGAGCACCTGCTATGGATATAGTTCCAGTTATTGATTTACTTAACGGGAAAGCCGTGGCCGCCGTCCGCGGTGAACGGGCAAGCTACCGCCCGGTGAAAAGCAAACTAGTTGACACGGCTGATCCTTTGGATGTTGCGCGCGCCTTAATCGACGCGACCCGGTGCAAGTTCATGTATGTGGCTGACCTTGATGCCATCCAGGGCAGGCTGGGGCATTGGGACCAGTTGCG
>JAFLJW010000146.1 GCA_022712815.1 Pseudodesulfovibrio sp.
CAACAAGGGATTGTCTCTTCCCTATTGACGGCCCAGGCTCTCATCGACCTCGACATCACCCCTGAAATCAATTTTGGTCTGCTGTTCGTCGCAGATGAAGAGACGGGCAGCGAGTTCGGCCTGGGATATCTAGTTCAGGAACATGAGGAGATTTTCAAGAAAAGTGATCTGTTTCTTGTTCCAGATTTTGGCGAACCCAATTCGGAGATGGTCGAAGTCGCAGAAAAGTCCATGTTCTGGCTCAAGATTATCATTGAAGGCAAGCAATGCCACGCCTCGACCCCTGATCAGGGTTTGAACACCCTCGTTCCTGCCGCTGATTTCATTCTCAGGATCAAGGATCTGGAAGATATTTATGACGCAGAAAACCCGATTTACGATCCACCCCGTTCCACAGTTCAACCCACTATGAAAGAAGCCAATGTGGAAAATGTGAACACCATTCCCGGTCGGGACGTATTTTACGTGGATTCCCGTGTCATGCCTGAATATGATCTTGATGAAATTCTTGATACGATCAAAGGATTTGGCGCAGAAGTGGAAAAGAAATACGGCGTCACCATCTCCTATGACAGGACCATGTACGAACAGGCTGCCCCGCCGACCCCTATTGATAGCGAAATCGCACTCAAAGTCATGCAGAGCGTCAAGAAAGTCTACAACAACAATCCTCGCACCGTTGGCGTGGGTGGTGGTACAGTGGCTGCATTTTTGAGACGCAACGGTTACCAGGCCGTTGTCTGGGCTACATTGAATCACAATGCCCACCAGCCCAATGAGTGGTCATCCATCAAAAACACCATCAATGATGCCAAAGTCATGGCCGACATGCTCTTGTCCTAAGGCTGACAGTCAGGAAGACTCATGCAACGCAAAGCCCCTTTCCCCGATCTTTTTGATCTCATTATCGTCGGCGCAGGCCATGCTGGTTGCGAAGCCGCCATGGCTGCCGCACGCCTTGGACTTGACACCCTGCTCCTGACCATCAATGCGGATCGCATCGGTCACCTTTCGTGCAACCCGGCAATTGGCGGACTTGCCAAAGGCCATATGGTCAAGGAAATTGACGCGTTGGGTGGCATGATGGGCCTCTGGGCTGATGCGGCAGGCATCCAGTTCCGCATTCTCAACACACGCAAAGGTCCGGCGGTCCGCTCCAGCCGTGCGCAAATTGACCGTGCCGAATATATGCGTGTGGTCCAGAAATCAGTTTTCTCCCAGCCAAATCTATGGGTCTTTCAGGACACTGTCGATGCTGTCATGACCAAAAACGGGCGGGCCTGCGGAGTCAGGACGCAACTGGGCGAAACCATCGGTTCAAAGGCTGTGCTGCTCACCACCGGCACATTCCTCAAGGGCCTCATGCACGTTGGTCTGAAAAATTTCAGTGGAGGGCGATTTGGTGATCCTGCCTCTAATTCACTCTCCGACAACCTGCGTGAAATCGGCCTTGAACTGGGCCGCCTCAAGACAGGCACCACACCGCGCCTGCTCAAGGACTCCATAAATTTCGACAAGATGCAAATACAGCCCGGTGATAACCCACCGATTCCGTTCAGCTTCAGGAACAAGACAGTCCCCATGCCGCAGGTCCCCTGTTACCTGACCTACACCAACCCTGACGCCCATGAAGTGATCCGCTCCGGGTTTGATCGTTCGCCCATGTTCACCGGCATCATAGAGGGAACCGGTGCTCGCTATTGCCCGTCCATCGAGGATAAAGTCGCACGTTTTCCAGAGAAAGACCGGCATCAGATTTTCATCGAACCGGAAGGCCTCAATCATCCTGAAATGTATCCCAGCGGTATTCCAACCAGCTTGCCGTTCGATGTGCAGAAAAAAATGATCGCAGCCATCGAAGGTCTTGAAAACGCACAGATTGTCCGGCCCGGATACGCTATCGAATACGATTATTCCCAGCCAACACAGCTCAAACCGACGCTGGAAACCAAGATTTTACCAAACCTTTATCTGGCAGGACAGATCAACGGCACATCCGGCTATGAAGAGGCCGCCGCCCAAGGACTTTGGGCTTCTCTCAATGTCAGCAGTTCTCTTCAAGGACGCGAACCGTTCCTGCTCTCCCGCGATCAGGCATACATAGCTGTGCTGGTCGACGATCTCGTGACCAAGGGGACAGAAGAACCCTACCGCATGTTCACCTCCAGAGCCGAACACAGACTGCTGTTGCGTGAAGGCAACGCGGACGAACGGCTGACTGCCATTGGCCGGGATATCGGGCTTGTCGATGATGATCAGTGGTCATTGTTCACGGCCAAGCAGAAACAACTTCAGTCCATCCTTGAAGCCATGCATGCCATACGTATCAAGCCTGATGCCCCGACCAGAGAAGTGATGAACGAGATCGGTGCGTCCATTCCGGGAAAAGCCGTGGAACTGGCCGCTCTCCTGCGCCAGCCGCACATGAATATCGAAAAACTGGCTGTTTTTCATCCTCCAATTGCCGAGATGGACGAGACCATCCTGCGTGAGGCGGAAACCGAAATTCGATATGATGGATATTTGAAGAAACAAAAAGAACTGGTCGCCAAATCGAAATCACTTGAAAGCATGGAACTGCCTGAAAATATTGACTATTCAACCGTATCCGGGCTGACCAGCGAAGTCGTTGAAAAACTGACACGCATCCAGCCAGTGACGCTTGGTCAGGCCGGAAGAATCTCCGGTATTACGCCTGCCGCCCTCTCCTGTCTGGAAATACATATGAAAAAACTTGGTTTATTGTAACCGGGTACGCCCGTTCTCCTGTTGACACCGGGTTACTCACCGACTAATTATGGACATTATAATGGAACCGGCACAGATGCAGAACATCTTTTCACCGAGCCATACAATTCAAACCATCTTCAAGGAGTCTGGTCTTGGACGAAGGATCTGACAGTCGATTCACCAACATCTTCAAAAAATTATTCGGCACCAACGGCCAGCAGATTGAAGAACACATTCTTGAAGCCAAGGCCGACGGGGAGCTTGAGAGTGCTGAAGTTTCCATGCTCCTCAACATCCTCGAACTCGATGAAAAGCTTGTCACGGAAATCATGGTCCCACGCACGGACATGGCCTGTGCTGACGCAAGAAGTTCCGTCAAGGACGTTGCCGACATCATCGTCAATCAGGGAGCGCATTCCCGTATCCCCATTTTTCAAGACACGAAAGATCACATTCTCGGCGTTGTGCATGCCAAGGATTTGTTGACCCCGCTTTTAAACGGGCAGATGGACCTGCCCGTGGCAGGCCTGCTCCGCCCTCCTTTTTTCGTACCTGAGGATGTTTGTCTGGACGATGTCCTGTCCTCCTTCAAGAGGGAAAAACTCCATATGGCCATTGTTCAGGATGAATACGGCGGAACATCCGGCATGGTTACCATGGAAGATGTTCTGGAAGAGATCGTCGGTGAAATTGCTGATGAATATGACCGGGAACGCCCTGAAGAAATTCAGGAACTGTCGGATGGCTCCTTCATTGTTTCCGGCCGCGTCCCTCTGGATGAAGTCGATGAAAAATGTTCTCTGAAGCTTGAAAGCGAGGATGTGGACTCCATAGGTGGTTTTCTGGCTGCCATGGCCGGACGTATCCCGGACGAAGGCGAATTCTATACGATTGACAACAGGCTGTTCACGATACTCAAGGCCGATGAACGACAAATTTGGTCCATCAAAATCGAGAAATTGGAACAAGGATAAACCGTGCTAACCCTTGTTCTCATCGCAACTGTCGGAGCATGGCTCGGATTTGCCAATCCCATATTTCATTTTCCCCTTGCGGCCCTAGCCTTTCCTCTGGGCCTTGCCTGGATCGGACTTCGAGCCACTTCCGGTAAAAAGGCATTCAGATTCGGCTGGCTGGCCGGGCTTCTGGCTGCAACCGGCTGCTACTACTGGATGGTCATTCCCGTCCAGACATACGGCGGCTTGCCATGGTTCATCGCCCTGCCCTGCCCTGTGATTCTGGCCGCTTTCATCAGTATCTATTACGGCCTGTTCTCCCTTGGCGTATTCTACGCGGGCAGACAGATAACCGGAATCCCTCTCTGTATTCTGGCAGGCCTTTCATGGACCACCATGGAGATGCTCATGGGAACCGTTCTGTCAGGCTTCCCGTGGATAAATCTGGCCTCGGCCTTTGCCCCATGGCCTTTTGCCATACAGGGGGCGTCCGTTGTCGGAGCCTATGGGTTATCCGGCATCATGACCACTCTGGCAGTGGCCATCCTGCTCTACAGCACCTACAAAAGCGCATTGTGGCTGGCTGTCGGCCTCACACTCGTCCTGATAAGTTTCGGTTTCTACCGAGGTCTCACTTTTGATATAGGTGCGCCCGATTACATGATCTCCATTGCACAGGGAAACATTGATCAAGGCATGAAATGGTTACCAAAAATCCAGGCGGACACGGTCAGAAAATATACCAAGATCAGCCTTGATGCCATAAGGAAACACAAGCCAAAGGTCATTATCTGGCCTGAAACGGCCATGCCCTTCTACCTTCAGGACAAGACACCTTTCCGCGAGGCTGTGAAGATCCTCGCTCGCGACAGCAAGACCAGCATTATCACGGGGTCCCCGGCCTACAAAATAATTGACATGAAAACCAACAAGTACATCCTTTTCAACAGGGCGTGGCTCATGGACGACACAGGCCGCACCATGCAGTCCTATGACAAGGAACATCTGGTGCCATTTGGTGAATACATGCCGTTCAAGGAATGGGTGCCGTTTGAGAAACTCGTTCAGGCCGCCGGTGATTTCAGACCGGGTACGGATAACAAACCACTCTACCTCAAGGGCGTTGCCCTTGGCATGCTCATTTGTTATGAAGCCATATTCCCGGAGCTTGCACAAAAACAGGTTAAGCGTGGTGCCAACGTGCTGCTGAATATCAGCAATGACGCATGGTTTGGTGACACATCCGCCCCAAGGCAGCACCTCAACCTGTCCATCATGCGAGCCGTTGAACAAGGCCGCTGGCTGGTGCGGGGGACCAACACGGGTATTTCCGCGTTCGTCGATCCCATTGGCCGCATCACTGCCATCGGAACCCAGTTCCAGGCAGAGAGTTTGAGCGCGAACATCGCGCCCCTTGAAACAAAGACCATATTCCATCGAATCTTCCCGTGGCTGGGACTTTCGATCTACTTTCTGACCTTCATGGGCTTTTCCTGGGTCGGATACGCCACCAAAAAGAACTAAAGGAATCGCTCCATAATGCTTGAATACCCGGAACTGAAAGCCACATCCGCGAAACTGATCGGCAAATTCGAGACGCTCTGGGGGCGCCTTTGACTACGCCGAGACCAAACAACGGCTTGATGAGATAGAAAAAGAACTCTCCAAACCGGGCGCATGGGACAAACCCGATACGCTCACCCCTGTTCTCAAGGAAAAAAGTCAACTGTCCACCAAGCTTGGCATGTATGACGGCCTGTCCGAAGCAAAGAGCGATCTTGAGGAATGGCTCGAAATGGCTCAGGAAGAGCAGGATGAAGAAGCTCTGACGGCTCTCCATTCCCAGGTAGACGTGTTCAGGGAGCGACTTAACAGTGTCGAACTGGCGACCATGTTCGCCTTCGAGCATGACAAGAACGATGCGATTTTAGAAATCCATCCCGGCGCAGGTGGTGTCGAATCACAGGACTGGGCCGAAATGCTGCTCCGCATGTACAATCGTTACGCCGAGCGCAAAGGGTTCAAAGTCAGCCAGCTCGACTTCCAGCCGGGCGATGAGGCTGGCATAAAGAGTGTCACTCTCCAGATCGAAGGATTGTACGCTTACGGCCTGCTCAAAGGAGAAGCCGGTGTCCATCGACTGATCCGCATATCTCCTTTTGATTCGTCGGGCAGAAGGCACACATCCTTTGCCTCTGTTGACGTCTATCCCGACATGGATGATGATATTGAAATAGACCTCAAGGATGAAGATGTACGTGTTGACACCTTCCGGGCCAGCGGTCCAGGAGGTCAGAGCGTCAACAAAACCAGTTCCGCCATTCGTGTCACCCATACCCCCACAGGGATTGTGGCCCAGTGCCAGAGCGAGAAATCTCAGCATAGAAACAAGACAACCGCCATGCGCCTTCTCAAGGCTCGACTCTATGAAGTGGAACTCAAGAAAATTGAGGAAAGCCGCAGGCAGGATTATCAGGCAAAGGACACTATCGCCTGGGGAAGCCAGATTCGCACGTACACCTTGCAGCCGTACCGACTGGTCAAAGACCACCGGTCCAACAGCGAGAATGGAAATGTGGATGCTTTTCTGGACGGAGATCTGGACGGAATGATCAGAAACCACCTACTATACATCTATGCCCAAGGAAAAAATAATTAAATTCCAGGAAAATGAACTCGCCTCGGAGCTTGCAGTGCTTCAGGAAGAACTATGCAGCTATTCGAATTTCTGCGGTAACGCCATGGATGCGTCCGAAGCTGTGTGGGTTTTCAGGCTTTTTCAAGGTGTATCACCCGAAGAATGGGAATCCCTGACAGCCAAACACGACCTCAGCCAATGGTTGACGCTCCCCATCAACGGCGATACCTTCCCTCACCTCAAGCAGTTTCAGAAGACTCTGGAACGGCTCGCATACCAGACAGAGCACGATGCCCTGACCGGACTTGCCAATCGCCGCGCCTTCGACCGCGTCCTTGATATTGAAATGGAACGTTCAAGAAGGGCCAAGACACCGTTGTCTCTGGCTATTTTCGATCTGGACGACTTCAAGAGAATCAATGACACCTACGGCCATCCCAAGGGGGATGAAGTTCTGGCCACCTTTGCCAGACAACTTCAAGCCACAACCAGACGATACGATCTGGCGGCCCGCTATGGCGGTGAAGAATTTTCACTGGTCATGGCTGGCTCCGGGGTAGTCAAGGCGCAGAGATTGCTGACCCGTTTTCTCAGAGAGTTCAAGCAAGTGGAATTCAAGGCACCCGACAATGACGAAACATTCCATGTAACCTGCTCTGTCGGCCTCACTTGCTACAAGGGTACCAGCGATCTTTCAGTCAAGGAAATGATCGAACTGGCCGATGAAGCACTCTATGATGCCAAAAATTCCGGGAAAGATCAGGTCAAGGTTTCCAGGCTGGCATTTGTTGAAGACGTGTCCAAGGAAACTCTGGTCCGTGCGGATGAAAAGAAATTCCTGTTCGGAAAATAATGGAGACAAAATATGAATCATAACAATACATTAAGTCTCGCCATAATGAGCGGCAAGGGCGGTGTCGGCAAGACGAATATCGTCCTCAATCTCGGATATGCCCTGCAACAGGCCGACATGACCGCCATGCTCATGGATTGTGATCTTGGGCTGGCCAACCTTGATGTCCTGCTCGGAATTTCCCCTGAGAAAAATCTGCACGACCTCCTGCAAACAGGCGTCGATGCAGAGGATGTTCTTATCTCCATCGAAGACGGATTCGATATGCTTCCCGCCACCAGCGGCGTACCCGAACTGGTCGAGATGGATGAAGACATGCAGGACATCCTGTTCAAGAAACTGGTCACGCTTGCCGGTGAATACGACTATCTGATGCTCGACCTCGGTGCCGGTATCAGCCACACAGTCCTTTCATTTGCCGCCCTGACCCAGCTACGCATCGTGGTTATCACCCCGGAACCGACATCCCTGACCGACAGTTATGCAATGATAAAAGTGCTCACCACCCAGCATAATGTGAAAAACTTCCTTGTTCTGGTAAATCAGGCAACTTCGACCGGTGAAGCAAGGCAAACTTTTGACAGATTGTCCGCAGCATGCAAAAACTTTTTGAAGATTGACCTGACATACCTCGGCTTTGTTCATCAGGACCGAACTCTTGTCGAATCAGTTCTCCAGCAGACTCCCCTGATGAAATATGCCCCGCAAGCCACGGCCAGCAAGGATATCAGGAATATTGCCAGAAAAATAATAAAGTATAGGGAAGACAATAAAGAACGCATAGCAGGCCGTCCGATCCTGAAAAATTTCCCTTCTATTTGAAAAACCAAATAAGGGGTTGACGAAAAGAGTCATTTTTCGGCATAGTTAGTGAGAATTTTATAACAGTTTCAAGTTTTGTTTCTTTGCAGGACTATTTTTTCAGTCTATGGATAACTCAATGTTTCAGGGGGAAACCATGAATAAGAGTGAATTGATCAAGACTCTGTCGGAACAGAAGAAAATGCATATTGACGAAGCCACCAAAGTGGTCGGTGCCTTCGTTGATTCCATCAAGGAAGCTCTTCTTCGCGGCGACCGTGTCGAAATCAGAGGATTTGGTAGCTTCAAGATCAAAGAGTACGATGGCTACACAGGGCGTAATCCCAAAACTGGTACAGTCGTACAAGTCAAACCTAAAAAACTTCCCTTCTTCCGCCCTGGCAAAGAGCTGAAAGAATTTATCAACAGCTAGGATGCGAAGGTTAATATACTGTCTGCTTTTAGCTGTCAGTCTGCTCTTTGTTGATATTGCACGAGCAGAACAACCTGTCCTGATCATCCTGTACACGGCGAATACGTATGGCACTGTAAGGCCATGTCCTTCCTGAGGCGGTAAGACCCTAGGAGGCGTGGCCCGGCGGGCTACGTATTTTTTTGACATCCACAAAACGGATGCACCGCGTATTCTGGTATCCGGAGGCTGGGAATTCATGCGCCCGGAAGGTGAAAAACCTGCCCCGGAGGTCCTAAACGGCCTTGCCAAATCATTTGATTTAATGAAATATGACATCGGCTTGCTCGCAAAAGATGAAGCCGCTGCTTTAAATGATGCAGGCGTCGTGGCTGAGAGCTGGCAAAAGACTGCCATCGATGCTCCATTTACGGTAGTTCAATCAAAAAACGGCAACAAGATCGGATTCATGCGGTTTCCCTCTCTACCAAATGGAGAGGACATACCTTCAGCCGATCTGATCAGGAAAATAACCAAAGCGGTCAAGAAGGAACGTGACAATGTTCGTCTCCTTGTTGCCCTTTCGGATTGGGGCTGGGTTGGCGAACGTGAATATCTAGCCCAAAATTCGGACTTTGTACCCGATTTTCTATTTGGCAGCGGACGTGGTTCCGGTGTAAATGGTCGTTTAGAGGCCGATGAACGTTGTATTTGGGTCCGTCCTTATGACAAAGGTCGAACCGTAAGTGAAATCCAGGTATATGCCTGGCCTGATCGCTCTGCATCATTCTCATGGGAAGAGCCTGATAATATCAGGACTCTTTCCACAGGGCTTGGCGACCAATATCAAGATAACCCGGACGTAAGCGCAATCCTCCAATAAGGGCGCTTCACGCCCTGGATATATACACTCAGGAGGAGATGATTATGGAATTCAGAGGAGCTTACACTGCTCTCTCGACCCCGTTCAAGGACGGGGAGATTGATGAAGCCGCCTATCGGGCTCTCATAGAGTGGCAGATCGAGCAGGGAATCAACGGACTCGTTCCGTGCGGAACGACTGGTGAAGCGGCTACCATGACTCATGAAGAGCAAGGACGCGTCATCAAAATCTGCGTGGACCAGGCCAAAGGCCGTGTGCCGGTCATTGCCGGCGCAGGTTCCAACAGCACCAAGGAAGCCATTGAACTGACCAAGATGGCTAAATCCGCTGGAGCTGACGCCGCCCTGCTGATTACGCCCTACTACAACAAACCGACTCCTGAAGGGCTCATCGCTCACTTCAAGGCGATTGCAGCCGAAGCATCCATGCCGTTCGTTATTTATAACGTTCCGGGACGCACTGGCCTGAATCTTCTTCCCAAGGACCTGAAACGGATCGTGGACGAAGTTCCTGAGGCCGTTGCCATCAAGGAAGCCACCGGCAATCTGACTCAGGTCGCTCAAGTTATCGAGTGTTGCGGTAAGGATTTCCAATTATTGTCCGGTGATGATTTCACTGTCCTCCCCCTGCTTTCAGTGGGTGGCAGGGGCGTGATTTCCGTCGTCTCCAACATCATGCCCAAGGCCATGAGCGACATGTGCAAGGCATTCCTGGACAAGGATCATGCGACCGCCCTGGACCTGAGCCTGAAAATGGCACCGGTCAATCGCGCCATGTTCATTGAAACCAATCCCATTCCGGTCAAAACTTCACTGCAAATGATGGGGATTTTCCCGACTGCCGAATTCAGGCTACCCATTGTCCCCTTGCAGGCAGAAAACAAGCCCAAGCTGAAAAAAATCCTTAAAGAAGCTGGTATATTATAAAGAACAAAGCCCCTGCCATCTGGCAGAGGCTTTTTGAATAAATCATATCTCAAGAGAGGTGGTCATCAGGCCGCCTCTCTTTTCTTTTGCCTGTACTTGTTTTTTGGATACAAAAAAGCCC
>JAFLJW010000345.1 GCA_022712815.1 Pseudodesulfovibrio sp.
CCAGATCCAAGAAGACCGCAACGCCCCCATCAAAATGGTCAGCGGCCACGACATCATAGACGCGGAACTCATCAAGTCTTCTGGCGTGGTTGGGTAAAATCATGACAATGACTCGCGCAGAGTGGCTTGAAGCCCGAAAAAAAGGGCTTGGCGGCAGCGATGCATCCGCAATCTTTGGGATGAGCCCATGGAAGACGAATGTTGAGTTGTGGGAAGAAAAGACAGGCCGCAGGGAAGAGAAAAATATCTCTGCCGATCCATATGTCCAGTACGGCATTGCATGTGAGCCGTTCATCCGAAGCACGTTCATCTTGGACTACCCTCAGTATGAAGTTTCTCACGAAGAAAACCTGTCACTCCAGAGTGAAAAGTACCCGCAAATCCGTGCGTCTCTCGACGGGAGCCTAGTCGAAAAGGAAACGAATCGAATCGGCATGTTGGAAATCAAGGCCGTATTCATCAACAGCCGTGCCGACCGCGAGAAGTGGAAAGACGGAGTACCGCAGCACTACTTCATTCAGGTTCTTCATAATATTTTGGTAGTTGAAGCAACTTTTGCCATCCTGAAAGCCAGATTTGTCAGCGATTGGGACGGGGATATCAGAATCACCGAACGGCACTATCACTTTGAACGCTCTGACCACGAAAAAGACATTACCTACCTGCTCGAAAAAGAACTGGCTTTTTGGAAAATGGTCGAAACAGACACAAGGCCGGATTTGATCCTGCCGGAACTATAGGAGGTCAAGGAAATGGGAATGGAATTGAAGATTATCAGCCCGAAAGAAGACGGATTCATCAAAAGCATTGAATTCAACCACGCCGAACTCAAGGCCGGATTACAAGAAAGCCTAAAAAAATATGAAGGGCTTGTTTACACCGACGACACCGTCCAGGACGCGAAGAAAGACCGTGCCACCCTGAACAAATTCAAGCAGGCACTCAATGCCAAGCGCCTGGAAATCAAACGGCTCTGCTTGGCCCCTTACGATAGCTTTGAGGCCAGGATCAAGGAACTGACCGGGTTGGTTGATAAACCCATGCTGGCAATCGACGGACAGGTCAAGGGCTATGAAGAACGCAAGCGTTCCGAGAAACAGGGAGCAATCGAATCCTACTGGAACAGTGTTGAAACCAACGTGAGAACTTTGGTCGATATCAAGCGCGTCTTCAATCCTCGCTGGCTCAACGTCACCTTCTCGATGATTAATGTTGAGAAAGAAATCACCGATGTTTTCAGCAAGGTTGAATCTGAATTGACCGTGATTGAAGAACTCAAGACCGAGTTTGAAGATCAGGTTGTCCGCGTCTACCTGCAAGAATTCTCCATCGCCACCGCCCTGGCTGAAAACACCAAGCTCGTTGACCAGAAGAAGAAGCGTGAAGAGTACGCCAAAGCTCAACAGGCAAAGGCGGAAGCCGCCGCTGCCAAGGCTCAGGAACAGAGGGCCGCAACCCGACCTGTTGAGGAAGCCCCACAACAGCCAGTTGAACAGCCTGTCCCTGCGCAGATCAAGGCCGAGGTTGAACCGAAAGATGATCCGATCAAGCAGATCGACTTCCGAGTATGGGTGACAACCGACCAATCCGCCAAACTCAGAAATTTCTTGATAACAACCGGCATCCGGTATGGCCACGTCGAAGACAAACAGGCCGCATAAAGGGAACCATCATGAACAACAGACCGAACAACCAACTGGCCCCGCAGAACAACGCGCCAGCTACCTTTTCAAATTTCATCACCGGCGAAGGAATCAAGCGCAAGATCAATGAAATGGTTGGTGGTAAGGACGGCCAGCGTTTCATCACCTCTATCATTTCTGCCGTGAGCAACAACCCTGCCTTGGCTGAATGCGAACACGGATCAATCCTGTCCGCCGCCATGCTTGGCGAAAGTCTTGGACTCTCCCCCTCTGTCCAATTGGGCCAATTTTATATGGTTCCTTTCAAAGACAGAAAGAACAATCGCAAGGTCGCCACTTTCCAGATCGGCTACAAGGGATACATTCAACTCGCCATCCGTTCCGGCCAGTACAAAAAGCTGAACGTGCTTGCCATCAAGGAAGGGGAGCTCATCCATTACGATCCGCTCTTTGAAGAACTGGAAGTCGAACTTATCCAAGACGATACAATCCGCGAAGAAACACCGACCATCGGCTACTATGCCATGTTTGAATACCTGAACGGCTTCCGCAAGACTATGTATTGGTCAAAAGCCAAGATGGAAACTCATGCGGACAAGTACAGCTTTGCTTTCAGCCTGACAGACTACCGCCGCCTGTTGGCTGGTGAAATACCACAACGGGATATGTGGAAATTTAGCTCCTTTTGGTACAAGGATTTTGACGCCATGGCTTTCAAAACCATGCTTCGTCAGATCATTTCCAAGTGGGGCATCATGTCCATTGAAATCCAGCAAGCCATGGGAAATGACCATGCGCTTGTCTCTGACACGGGGCCTCAGCTCATCGACACCGCTCCCATCCCTCCAGAGACAACCACCGGGCAGGAGCAACCAACCAAGACAACTGAGAAACGAGAAAGCCCGGAAGACGACTTCTTTTCCGGGTCCGCCGAAAAGGCACCCGACCAAAAGACCACCGCCAGCAATGGCGACCCGGACGAAATCGAGCTTGCCAATGAAGCCATGGGCGATGGAGCCGAAGCCTACGCCAAGCTCAACGCCGCCGAGCGCAAAGACAAGCTCTCCAAGAACCTCAAAGCGTTCGGCGCGAATCTCAGCGACATGGAAAGGAAGGTCGGGAAAACCTACGGCCAATGGACCAAGAAGGACCGCATTGTCCTGCTTGGCGCGTTGAAGAAACTAGCCCTTGGGGCTGGCCCCGAAACCGTCTTCCCGACCAACTAGAACTACGCCCACTATCCTCATTCCCTGTAAAAGCGGACCGGGATTCAAAGCTTCCTCAGCTTCCCGGTCCGCCCCAAAAAAAGACAACACTTACCATGGGTAGACTACT
>JAFLJW010000195.1 GCA_022712815.1 Pseudodesulfovibrio sp.
TTTGAGGTCGACGGGGGCTGAGTGCATTGCGAGATCGTCGTACAGTCCGGGAGCGGGGAAACTGGTTTGGTGATCAGCTCCCAAATGAAGAGTTTTGAAGTCCGCCTGGAAGGGGCGAGGGAGTTGGGTTGAAGCATATGGTTGACCATCGAGGAACAGGGTCAGGTTCTTCCTGTTCCAACTGATGATAATTTGATGCCAGCGGTCTGTTTCCAGTGGAATGGGAGCCCCCTCTGCCATGCTCAAAAATCCGTCATTGCCAAACAAGATGGCTCGTATGCCATTCTTGGATGTGGTTTCGATAAACAAGGTGTTCTTATTCCATTTGGGGCCCTTGGCCATGACAAGCATGCGTTTTTCTGCCTTTTCATCTCCCCACTTTGGGCGGAACCACAAGGATAATGCCCCTTCACCAAGCCTGCCCCCGCTTTGGAGGCGATACTTCAGGCGTGTGTCTGGGGTGGTTGTCAATATTGTTTGTCCTTTGTCCTGCCCAACCTCAAAACCGGATCGTTCTGTGAGCCAGGCGTCAGGCAGTCCGGGGATTAAGGGGTTTTCCTTTTTTGCAGAGAGGCCCTTCTTCAGAAACTCCGATGCCTGTCCGGAGTCGTAGAAAGTCGTCCTTATGGACTGGAAGTGTACAAGAATGGGATTTATTCTAACGCCATCCTTGAAGTCCTTGTGCTTCTTGATTAATCGGTCTTCGGCCAGTTGTATGGGGATATCCCCGTCTGGGTCCGAGAAAAATTCGTGGGCTTGGATGAGCCAGACCCCGTCAACACCCTCGACTTCCTGTTTTACGTTCACGAAGTTGAACGCCTGGATGATTCGCGGATCTCCGTCATCTCCAAAGTAGTAAGTGAACGGTTCATAAATCCAGGGCGCACTTAGAACAATGGCCTGTCCCGGCTGTATGTTTTCTTTGACGAACTGAGCGACATCCCGCCACTGCTCTTTGTCGAGCATCGAGTAATAGTTCCACAGGCCATGGGCCGTGCCGGCCATATATAATGCTGCAATCGCATATCCTAACGTCAAGGGCGACAACCCGGCGATAAGCATACCCAGAAAGAGGCAGAAGCCTGGCAGAAACTGGATGGCATATCGTTCAACATAGATAGGAGTCAGTACGAACGAGAGGGCGAATGGCGTGACTACAGCTCCCAAAAACCATAATCCCAGGAAAATGGATGCATGTGCCGAGTTGTTTTGTGGGGCTTGTTTTACCCTGATGGAAGGTATGAGGCGAATTGTAAGGAAACCGATGACGGCGGCAACGGTGACAATAAGTGGTATAAGGCCGCCGGCAAGTTGGATGAAGGTTCTGTATGCGACATCTAAATCCGGTACGAGCACCCAAGATCCTGGTCCTTCTCCGCCCAGTTTGGCCAGAACCTGTTTCAGCAGGAAATACATCCACGGGCTGAATAGTATGAGGGCCAGCATGTTGACGCCTATCCATGCCCCAATTGTTCGCCACAGGCGATCTAAGCGCCTGTGGAGCATGAGAAGAAAGAAGAGTTGGTGAAAGAAGATGATGAAGACCGTGAAGGTGTTGGTGTAGAGCATCAGTGCGACTGAGGCTGCATAATAGAGCGTCCGATTTCTGGTGCGCTCATCAAGATACAGAAGGAGAGCGTGACAGGACATGAGGATGGCAGTGAGAAGCAGGGTGTAGCTGCGAGCCTCCTGAGAAAAGTTGATTCCCATGTATGAAACCGCCATGAACAGTGCCCCCCACAAGGCTCCGTTACGGCCGATTAGACGATGGCCAAGGGCGTATGTGAGCCAGACGGAAACGATCCCGAACAGGGCGGAAGGGAAGCGGAGTGCTGCCTCGGAGATACCGAACAACTCGGTCCATCCATGCAGCATGAAAAGGTATAGCGGTGGATGCACGTCACGGGCACAGTACTTCACGATTTCTTCGAAGGACTTGACCGCGTATGTCACGGTCTGCCCTTCATCGATCCACAGACTTTCTCCGCCAATGTCATAGAGACGGAGTACTGCTGCCAACAGAACTATAGACCAGAGTTTCAGGTCGAAGCGTGAGGGCTGGGTTGACATGATCTCCCCCTTGTCCTTTTGTTATCTTGCCATTGTTTCAATTATGATCATTCTTCCGGCTACTTCTGCCGGTGTCATGCCGGATGCCAGAGCGGTCTCAAGAAGCCGCTGTATTGATTCAGTGGATTCCTTCCAACCGGGCGGCGATTCGTTCATTTTTTTGAAGGGGGCCGCGTTTTCGCCAGTCTTGTAGAGTTTTTTGGCTGGGGCCGGGCGCATGCCGGGCAGAGAATCTCCGTAGAAAGCCACAGAAGTACGGGCGGGGAGAATGTAGCGATCCCGTAAACGCCTGAATTGAGATTGTGGTGAGGTCAGATATTCAAGCAGCAGACGAGCTTCCCTGGGGTGTCTGGTTTTGGCATTGATCACATAGCCCCGAGTCCAGATGTAGTTCACGGGCGCAATGTCGGTGCTTGCAACCGGAAGATAGCCAACGGTTACGTCCTCGGGTACGATCGGGAAGCCTACCTGCCTGCTTCTGCTCAACAGATACCAGACGTAGTTGCCGTTGATGGATAATCCCGCTCTTCCTGATCGGAACTCCCCTTCGGCTACGGCATGGCTGAATTTTTTGTAATCCGGTTGGTTTTCCCTGACCAGGGTTGAGAATACAGAATATGCTCGGGTATGGGCCGTCAGCCTGTCATTGGCCGCTGTGTTTGCAAGCTCGATCATCAGCAGGGTGTGGTAGAATTTTGCCAGATGAATTCCTGCTGATGGGAAAATCACACCCTGAATTCCGTGAGTCTTTCGAATTTCCCGTGACAATGCGAGGAGCCCGTCGAGGGTCGTGGGAAGTCTTGTTTCGGGCAGTAACTCCTTGCGACCGTATAGGTATTGGATACCTATCATTGAGGGGAGGCCGTACAGGTGTTTTTCGTATGAGTATGATTTGAGGAGTGCTGCAACATGGTCTTTCCGGTTGGGAGCAGGGAGCTTGGCAAACCAGTCATCAAGTGGGAGCAACTGATTTTTTGAAGCGAATGCAGCCACCCAGCTGCCCGGCATTTCGATGATGTCCGGTGCGTTTGCGGATGAGGCATCAAGCATGTCAATGGACTGATGCAGGATGCGCCACTCGTCGTGTTCAGCGATCACTTCCACTTGAATCCCGGGGTATAGGGAATGAAATTCAGCCAGAGTGCCCGGTCCTGATTCTTTCAAGTTGAGAACTCGGTTGACGTCACCGAATACCTTGAGAGTCACAGGTTTGTCCTGGGCTGATTTTGTCGCGCAACCGATGAGTAAACAGAGTATTGCAGACAAGGCCAGATATCGAATTATGGTCATGGCGTACCTCCCGGTGCTGCTATTGTTTATTTCCCTTTTCCAGTAATGCAGTACCAATATGGCGATAGAGGGCGGCTTCGAGAATCAGGGCATTGGTGTCCAGCGTCAGGGCCTCATTCAACCCACCGTTGTCATATCTCCCAGCTTGGAATCCTTTCCCCTTGGCGGAGAGGGGCATGAACATGTCGACGAGCTTGCGCGTGTAGGCCGTGTTGTAAAGTGCATCCCACGCAAAGACGATTTCGGTCGAGGCCCAGAAAAGGT
>JAFLJW010000147.1 GCA_022712815.1 Pseudodesulfovibrio sp.
GCCATGCCATGGGCAGTGGTGCGGCCTGATAACCGGGAGCAGATAGAGGAACTTCTGCGCTGGGCCGAGACCCAGCGAATGCCGATTTATGGCCGGGCGCGTGGGACCGGGCGCGTGGGCAATGCTGTGCCGACCATGGGAGGCGTGGTGGTTTCCATGCTCAGGATGAATAAGATTCTGGCCGTGGACGAGAACGATTTTGTGGCTGTGGTCCAGTCGGGGGTGGTGACTGGCGATTTGCAGGCGGCGTGTGCCGGGAAAAAACTGATGTATCCGCCAGACCCGGCCAGCGCGAAGTATTCAACCATTGGCGGGAATATTTCTTCCTGCGCGGGAGGGCTGAAGGCCGTGAAATACGGCGTGACCCGCGACTGGGTGCTGGGGCTTGAAGCCGTGCTGCCGGGCGGCAGGGTGCTGCGGACCGGCGGCCGGTCGCACAAGAACGTGGTCGGGCTGGATTTGACGCGGCTTTTTGTAGGCAGCAACGGAAAACTGGGGCTGATTACGGAGATCATCGTCAAGCTCATACCCTTGCCCGCGACATCGGCATCAATACTGGTCGGGTTTTCTGACCTGCGCTCTTCCATGGATGGTGCCGGGGCCGTGTTCCGGGCCGGTGTCCTGCCAACGGCGTGCGAGTTCATGGACAAGGTGACCATCCGGGCCGTGCGCCAGACTGCCGGGGATATCCCGCTGGCGCCAAATGCCGAGGCCGCTCTTTTGCTCATGGTGGACGGCACCGAAGAAGGCGTGCAGGCCGAGGTCCGTCAGATTGTGGCGGCACTTGATGAATCATCGCCTGTCTCGGTGGAGGTCGGGCGCGGTGAGGACGAGGAAAAGATATGGGCGGTCCGGCGGAGTATTTCCCAGGCTGCGTTTCAGATCAGGCCGAACAAGCTGAGTGAGGATATTTCCGTGCCGCGAGGTCGTGTGGGAGAGGCAGTCGAACGCGCCCACGCCACAGGCAGGGACCACGACCTGACGGTTTTGTGCTTTGGTCATCTGGGCGATGGCAATATCCATGTCAATATATTGCACGATGCATCAATTCCCGGCGAGACGGTTCGTGCGCACCGGACCAAGGATGCGATCTTTCGGTTGGCCATGGAGCTTGGCGGAACCATTTCCGGCGAACACGGCACCGGACTGACCAAGGCGTCATTCGTTCCCGAACAACTTTCCCGGCAGGAGATGGACCTGATGGCCTCCATCAAACATGTTTTTGATCCCAATTCAATCATGAACCCAGGCAAGGGCTGGTAACTTCAATTTCAAAAATCCAGAGGTTGCGTCATGAGCATAGAAATTCGTCCGCTGACCACCATTGAGGATTTGAACGGTTGCATTGAACTGCAAAAACGCATCTGGGGACTGGATGATCTGGGCGTGACCTCGCCCATCTCCTTAAAGGCTTTGTCCATGAACAATCCGCTTATGGGGATTATCCTCGGCGGATTTATTGACGGAGAATTGGTCGGGTTTGCTCTTGTCATGCCTGCACTGGAACCGCACACGGCCTATGGACATATGCTCGGGGTGCTTGATGAATTTCGTGATTCCGGTCTGGGCCAGATACTCAGCCGGGATATTTTTGAAATTATTCAAAACCATGGCATCAAACGCATATTCTGGACTTATGAGCCGCTTGAGAGTCGCAATACACACATTTACCTGAACAAGAATGGGGCTGTGGCTGTCGCTTACAAGAAGGATTATTTCGCGGTGGACTGCGACATGCATCGAGGGTTGCCGCTGGACAGAATCATAGCCTTTCTCGACTTTGAAAATCCGGCCATACCGGAGCGTCTTGAAACTTTGGATGAGGCCCTGGCTAAGTATCCGGTAGCGACCGAAAACGACATGCCTGACGCCGACACCATGCTTGTTCAGATTCCCGGCAGCCTCGACACTTTGAAACAGGAACATTTCGAGGAGGCCTCCAAGGCCCGATTTGCGACCCGCGCCATTTTTTCCGAGTACCTGAACCGACGAGGCTACACCGGGCAACGACTGTTGTTCGGCAAGCTAAATGGCGAGAAGCAGAGCTACTATGTCCTTGAGAGAGGAAAATAGGCGGGAGATCTGCACTCTCCTTTCCCGACTGGTCTGGATTGGCAATCCGATTAATCTCACTGAGCATATGGGCCAAATGAGCTGGTTATGCCTTGACCGGGAAAGGTCTCCTCACCGGCCAAGATTAATGGAGTGAGCGGAATAAAAAGTAGACATTTTTTGCGCATGACCATTTGCAAGAATGAAGACAACGCCATGTTCGTGAAGGCATGCTAATACATTAACAACCTTCCATAATAACACTTTTTTTGACCTTCCGAAGATTGGAACCTCCTCCCGGTTTTTTGGCGCAAATAGTGCAACCTTGTAAAGATATCGAATTTTCGATATCGTTCCAAGGTGCTGTGTTTCGTGTGTCCTTGATAAAACTTCCAATAGTGCAAGGAGGTTGAGATATGGAGGGTGCGGTTAATCATGGAGTGAAGAGGGGACAGTCTCACGACAATTGTTGCGCACTCCCGGAGGGAGTGCCTCCCCGGAAGTTGCTCTCGACACTGGCTCAAAGGTCGCTGGGGGTAAATTGCGGTGGATATGTGGATAGGGACCACGATAAAGTCAATTATATAGAAGTACTGAAAAAAATCCATAACCTGAAAAGCGTCTACCGGTTCGACGTCGGCAAGAACTGCGATGGATTTTGTCCGCTCATCCGGGAAGTGCTGGAGATGGAGCAAATGCCCGGCATGGTGGCAGAAAATTTCATGGAATATCCAGATAACCAGTTCGCCCGGCTCAAGACCATGCTTTCGCACAAATTCCGGCTGCCGCCCGAGTGGTTCCTGGTCAGTGCCGGGCTTGAAATCGTCATTGACCATGTGTCACGGGCCGTATTCAACCCCGGTGACACATTTCTCATGCCGATTCCGAATTTTGCGGTGTTTGAGGAAGCCTCCCAAAAGGCCGGAGCCATCCCCATACACGTCCCCATGGCCGGGCCGAATTTTCGCTGGACATCAGAAACCACGGATATTCTTGTTTCCCGGATGCGGACATCGGGTGCGAAGCTGGTCTGGATCAGCAATCCGGTCAACCCCACCGGTCAGCATATTCCGCTGGCCGAGATCGCCCGTGTGATTGATGCGGGGCGTAAATACAGCCTGCTTGTCGTCTCGGACGAGGCTTATGGCGAGTATGCGGACAGGGATGACGAGATTCTCAGCGCGTCCCGATTTGTGTCGGCCAACCCGCACCTGATGGTGTTCCGCACTTTTTCAAAACTGTACGGCCTGCCCAGTGCGAGGGTCGGGTACATGATGTCCTCTTCTCCCGATCTGCTCCAGGCGGTGAACCTGTTTCGCCCCTATTTTCCGCTTTCCTGGCTCTCCCTTTACATGGCGCAACTGGCCCTGCTCAATGAAAGCCATATCCGGCTTTCACGGCGGGACACGATTCGGCGGCGGGAGACATTCATGAAGGCCATGTCCATTTTGCGTGGATTTGTTGTTCTGGATTCCGACACGAACATCTGCATGGTGCGTCACAGACATCTGAGCGCGGATGAATTGACCGGACATCTGGAAAAGCGTGGTATCCTCACGGCTAACATCGGCTCGCTGGCCGGAATCACGGGCAAAGGTTTTTTGCGTGTGACCATGCGCAACTCGGCAGACAACGCGGTTTTCACGGAAGCGTGCCGGGCTATCGAAGGGGATATTTGCCAGCGGGAGCCAAGGCGGGTAGAACCACAACGTTATGTCAAATCAATGCATCCTGTGCGGAAAATGCCTGGAGGTCTGTCCGCTTCTGGGAGCGACGGGCCGTGAGGAACTAGGTCCACGCGCCAAGGCGGACCTGTACTCGCTTCTCAAGGACAACAAGTCCCTGCTATCGGGCGAAGACGCGGCCAGACTCGCCGGGTTATGTCTTGGCTGTCACCGCTGCACCGAGGTCTGCTCCCAGGGCGTAGACATCCCCGGTCTGGTGGCAACACTTCGGGGGGCGCACCCGGATTTCAAGGGATGGCTGTGGAAGACATGGCTGACCAATGCCAGAGGGCTGTGGTCCTCCACCAGCCTGGCGGCAAAGCTGATTCCAAACAAATTCCGGCCTGAAAAGTTCGGCCCACTCCTCAAGATGCTGGCCGGACTCAGAGGCGGTCCCGGCCTTGATCCGTTCCTGACCATCGAGACATTTTCCGATACTTACCAGGGCAAAAAAATGCTCCTGTTCGCAGGCTGCACGGCCAACTATGTCCAGAACCGCTGGCTCACGACCGCGCTATGGCTGTTGGCCGGTCTGGGTGTCGAAGTCTTGCCCGGTGAATTTCAGTGCTGCGGCGGTGGGTTGAAATCTGCTGGTTTTACGAGCGAAGCGGGGGTGATGGCACAGAATAATGTTGACATCTGGCGTGAAGCAGGAAGGCCCCGTGTAGTTACGTTTTGTGCCAGTTGCCATTCAAGCCTTGGCGGGTATGAGGCGTGTTTTGCTGACTCTTCCGAGCTGGATAAATGGCGAAATTCACTCACGCCGCTATCGCATCTTGTACAGAATACACCTTTTGTGTTATCTGCTAATACACCGAAAAGAATAGGTTCTCATCGTCCCTGCCACGCGGACAAAGCGGATTGCGATTTTGAGTTCCTGAAGAACACCCTCGGCGACCATTTGTCTGCGGCAACCAAAAAGGAATGCTGCGGCTTCGGCGGTGTCATGCGCCTCGGCGCACCGAAACTGGCTGATTCAGTGGGCAGGAAGTGCTGGGACAGACTGGCCGGGTCAGAAGTGGTCGTGACCGGCTGCTCGGCATGCGTGGCGCAGTTGACGGCCACGGCAGCGGAGGGCGTTGAGGTGGGGCATTGGTTGGAAGCGATAGAGCCGGTTGTAAAAAGGAGATAAAATTATGGTTGCCAAGGTTTCGCCTATTGAAGTTTTCAAGGAAACGATTGCGCTCATCAGGTATCGGATTAAGTTTATTTCCGGGATGTTTTTTATCATGTTTTTGGCGACCACTACCTTTGACTGGCAGATGGTGCAGTTGGAGATAGCAGACGATTTTGAACTGTCCCCGGTTTTCTTTATGTATTTTCTTTTTTCAATGGTAGTTGGTACAGTGGTGCAAATTTGCGGGTTCAACAACTTCATCCAGACTCTCCGCAGTAAAAGCACACCATTGATTCCTCATGAGTTGGTGAGCAAGTTTTTTGTGACTCTTTTCAAAGAAATTTTGTTTCTTTTGATAATAGTCATTCCCGGAATAACTGTCGTGATTGCCTTCTCAGTTGTGACGATTCTGATCTCGCCCGTGGTGGGGGGGGGTGTCGGTGGTGATGTAGTCGCTATGCTTTTTTCTTTTTTGGGTATGGTGCTTGGCTTTGGGGTGCTGGGCGTTCGTTTGGGGGCAGGTATTGCAGCCGCCGCCATGGGTGAAAAAATGTCCTTCAAGCATTCATGGAGAATGACCAGAGGATATACGTTTGCTCTAGTGGGGTTTACCCTCCCGTTTTTTTTCCTGACTTCATTTAGTCAAATCCTGATTTCTCTTGAACTTGATAGCTCAGTCAGTTTCTTTTCCTCAGCAATGGTTGTCATAATGATCCTGATAAACGTCACATACTGGTTCATTTATACGGCATTTTCTGTCTGGTACGAAAAACTCCGTCTGCGTTACGATGAAATCGACGAAGTGAGGCGAACGGCGGACATGCCGTAATTTCTTGGTAAGTTAAATATCACCAAGGCCGCCTCTTTTACGGGCGGCCTTCTTTATGGTATCCGAGAACGCGCTGGGAAAAACCGAAAGTCACCGTCTTGTCGCGTTGACAATGGGGATTTCAGGTATATCTTTCCATGCAGTGTCTGAAGAGCGATTCGCCCGGACACGTAAAGACCTCATTATATTTTCAGGAGATCCCATACATGCTCAAATTTCTCTTCGGTTCCAAGAATGACCGCTTTCTGAAAACGCTGACTCCCATCATCGAACAGATCAATGTTCTGGAGCCGGAGATGGAAGCTCTTTCCGACTCTGATTTCCCGGCCAAGATCGCCCAGTGGCGAGGGCAGGTGAAGACTGAAGACAAGACGCTCGACGACCTTTTGCCCGAATGCTTTGCTCTGGTGCGCGAGGCTGGCAGGCGGTGTTTCGACCCGCCCATGCGCCATTTCGATGAGCAGCTCATCGGTGGCATAGTGCTCCATCAGGGCAAGATTTCCGAGATGAAAACCGGTGAAGGAAAGACGCTGGTCGCAACCCTGGCCGTGGTGCTCAATGCGCTGGCTGGCAAGGGAGTGCATGTCATCACGGTCAATGACTATCTGGCTGCGCGTGATGCCAAATGGATGGGGCAGCTCTACGAGTTCCTCGGCCTGTCGGTAGGTGTCAACGTCCATGGCCTGAACGATCAGGAACGTCAGGAAGCCTACCGCTGTGACATCACCTACGGCACCAACAACGAGTTCGGTTTTGACTACCTGCGCGACAACATGAAATTCTACAAGGAGCAGCTCGTCCAGAGGCCGCTCAGCTTTGCCATCGTCGATGAGGTCGATTCCATCCTCATTGATGAAGCCCGTACTCCGCTCATCATTTCCGGCCCGGGTGAGAAATCATCCGGTCTCTATCGCCGCATTGATTCCATCGTACCGGAACTCGACAAATCCTCGCCCACCGATCCTGAGGACAAGGACGAAATCCCGGACGGCGATTTCGTACTCGATGAAAAAACCAAGGCGATCACCCTGACAGACGTTGGTGTGGAAAAAATCGAAAAACTACTCGATATCGACAATCTTTTCGACCCGCAAAACGTCTCACTTCAGCACCATGTGCTTCAGGCCGTCAAGGCGCATTATTGTTTCCTGAAAGATGTCGAATACATCGTCAAGGACGATCAGGTCGTACTCGTTGACGAGTTCACCGGACGGCTCATGCCGGGTCGGCGGCTGTCGGATGGGCTGCATCAGGCCATCGAGGCCAAGGAGAACGTCAAGGTCGAGGCGGAGAACCAGACGCTCGCCTCCATCACCTTTCAGAATTATTTCCGCATGTACGACAAACTGGCTGGCATGACCGGCACGGCTGATACCGAGGCCGTGGAATTCGGGCAGATTTACAACCTTGAGGTCGTGGCCATCCCGACCCATCGGGAGATGGTGCGCAAGGACAATCCCGATGCCATCTACAAGACTCAGGAACAGAAATTCGAGGCCATTGCCGAAGATATCGCCGACTGTTATCACCGGGGCCAGCCCGCGCTGGTCGGTACGGTTTCCATCGAAAAATCAGAGCTTCTTTCCACCCTGCTCAAGAAAAAGAAGGTTCCGCACAATGTGCTCAATGCCAAGCAGCATGAGCGGGAAGCGGAGATCGTGGCCGAAGCCGGGTTCGCAAAAAGAATCACCATCGCCACCAACATGGCTGGCCGCGGTACCGATATCAAACTCGGCGAGGGCGTGACTGATCTCGGCGGACTGCACATCATCGGCACCGAACGGCATGAATCCCGCCGTATCGACAACCAGCTTCGGGGCCGTTCCGGTCGTCAGGGCGATCCGGGTTCCTCCCGTTTCTACCTCGCGCTCGACGATGATCTGATGCGCCTGTTCGGCTCGGACCGCCTGTCCGGGATCATGGAAAAGCTAGGTCTGGAAGACGGCATGGCCATCGAAAACAAGATGGTCTCAAACGCCATTGAAAAATCTCAGACCCGCGTCGAGGGCCACCATTTCGAGATACGTAAGCAGCTCCTTGAATACGATGACGTCATGAACCAGCAGCGCGAGGTCGTTTACTCCCTGCGCCACGACCTCATGAAGGCCGAGAGCGTGGATGATTTCGCCCGTGAGTATGCCATTGATTTGCTTGAGGATGTGCTGGAACCTGTCCTTGACATGAAAGACCCGGATCAGGATGCCATTGACGGTGTCCGCGCTCGCCTTGAGGAAGTTTTCAACTTCGAGCGGTTTGAGGAATGGAACGAAATCTCCCTGCCCACCCGCGAACAGGCCGAAGGATGGGTTGACGATATTTTTGCCTACCTGCGTACCTCCACAGCCGATCATTATCAGGAAATCCTGCGTTATTTCATGCTCGATGCACTGGACCGCAACTGGAAGGAACACCTGCTCAACATGGACCATCTGCGCGACGGCATCGGCCTGCGCGGATACGGGCAAAAAGACCCCAAGAGCGAATACAAACGCGAAGGTTTCGAGCTTTTCACCGAGCTGGTCTACATCATCAAGGAAACCGCCATCCGCGCCTTTTCCCACCTGCGCATCGAGGCCGAGGTCAAGGACGAAGAATTCCAGCATGACTCGACCGATGAGCTTGAGTACACCGATCACGAATCGGCTCAGGAAAAAAAGAAGCAGGCACCGGTCAAACGGGCCACACCCAAGATCAGCCGCAATGCTCCCTGCCCATGCGGATCTGGCAAGAAATACAAAAAGTGCTGCGGCTCTTAGCAGCTTGGCGGGAGCGGCTCGATTGCGTCG
>JAFLJW010000422.1 GCA_022712815.1 Pseudodesulfovibrio sp.
CTGCATGGATAGTAGATATATTGAAACGACTGAATAAGAGAGTTGAAATATGAAAGACGTAAAAATTTATCCCACGACTACAGGCCAGAGCTGGCTGGAAATGTCGGAATACAAGCATCGTACTTTTAATGATCTGTCCAAGATTCAAGATGAATACGACTACATCATCGTTGGTGCGGGTTACGGTGGTCAGGCTGCAGCCAGACGTTTAGCTGAACTGCACCCAGATTCCAAGATTGTTGTCTTTGAAGCGATCAAAATCGGTAACAATGACAGCGGTAAGAATGCTGGTTTTATTATCGATGTACCGCACGACTTTGGCGATCAGGGTGCTTCTTCTTTTGAAGAAAATCAGAAGTACTTTAAATTGAATACCTTCATCATCAATTGGATGGAAGAAACCATCAAAAATAACGGCATTGAAGATGTCGATTGGGATCATTGCGGAAAGTATCTGTGCTGCGCCGAAGAAAGGAGTTTCAAACTGATTGAGCACGAGATCGACGAGCTCAAGAAGATGAATTGCGAGTATGAAGTCGTTGAAGGCGAAGATCTCTTCAAGCGCACAGGTACCCGCTATTACAAAAAAGCCCTGTATACTCCCGGTTCCGTGCTGATCAACCCCGCCGATGTTCTGCGAGCCATGTTTGCTGTGATGCCTGACAATGTTGATGTCTTTGAAGAATGCCCGGTTATGCGCATAGATGAAGGCAGCCCGACCAGCATCGTTCTTCGAAGCGGTCAGCGGGTTAAGGGAAAGTATGTTCTGGTTACTGGTGGTCCATTTATCCCGCAATTTGGCATTGGCAAAAAAGTGTTCTGCCCCGTACTTTCCTACGGTGCATTCACCCGCCAGTTTACCGACGAGGAAATGCGTCACTTCGAAGGCGTCAAGCCCTGGGGCTGCACTGCTGGTCATCCCGCTGGCACCACAGTTCGCTTCACCCGCGATAATCGCATATTTGTCCGTAACGGGTTATCCTATGCAACCAATCTCACCACCTCTCATCAGCGCATTCAACGGGCCATCCCCAAACTGCGTAAAGCGTATGAAAATCGCTTCCCGGAACTCAGGGATGTGAACTTCGAGTACGTGTTTGGCGGCATGATCAACATGACCATGAACTTCCGCCCCCTGATGATGCAGCAGAATTCCACTGTTTTTGCATCAGCCAGTGGAGAGGGCGCAGGCGTAGCAAAGACCAGCCTGTGCGGTTATTACCTGGCGGAATGGGTCAGCGGTATGGACAGTGAAAGCCTGACCTTCCTCCAAAAGATAGCCACCCCCAAGAGGCTCCCGCCGGAACCGTTCGTGACCCTGGGCGCTGGAGTAAGGCTCATGTTCGAAGAGCTTTGCGCTAAGAAAGAGATTTAGAACCTACCCCTAGCCAACCTCCTGAACAACAGGACGGATGCTGTGTTTTGCCCCCCAGCATCCGTCCTGCAGGAGCCTCATACCCAAAGGAGTACGACATGAAATTCTTTAATTCTGCAGAATCTGCTGAAGTTGTAGGGCCTTACAGCCATTGTGTGAAGACTGGAAACACGTATTATATTTGCGGACAAGTCCCTTTTCATCCCGTGAGAGGCGAGGTCGTCGGAAGCACTATCAAGGAGCAGGCCTTCCAGACTTTGTTCAACCTGAAGTGCGTGCTGGCCGCCGCAGGACTTGATATTTCGGACATCGCTAAAACCAATGTGTTCTTGACCAGCATGGATGATTTTGACGGTTTCAATGAAGTCTACGCCGATTTCATGGGGGACCATCGTCCGGCCCGGCTTTGCCTGGGAGCAAGTGAAATTGCTCACGGCTGCTTGTTGGAGTTGGATGCAATAGCCTACAAGGAATAGTCGCGTTGTAGTCTGAAATGTCAGTATGTTTGAATCAAAATGTTACTTGTAAGGAGATGGTTACAATGGCACCTAATGAACAGAATAATATAAGTTTCGATGATGCTCCCTTTTCTCCCGTTCATAAAAAAATCGCAGTGGGCACCTTTATGGGCCAGGTCTGTGACGGTTATATTTTAGGTATTGTCGGTATTGCACTATCTTATGCCACAGGCGTTCTGGGGCTGGACAGTTACTGGATGGGGCTGATCGGAGCTGGTGCTCTCTTTGGAATCTTGTTTGGAAGCTTACTCACTGGAATCATTATTGATAGAGTGGGAAGAAAAGCAGCCTATGCATTCGTTTCAATTGTTGTTCTTGTCTTGTCTGTGGCGCAATTCTTCATCTCCGACCCCACGGCGCTGGTGATTGTCAGATTTCTGCTCGGCATGTGCGTTGGGGCCGACTACACCGTTGGTGTAGCATTGCTTAGCGAATGGACTCCCGAAAAGGTTCGCACAAAGATGATGGCCTGGCTCATGGCCGCTTGGACGTTCGGATACATCGCTTCATACTTTGCCGGATTATTCATTGGTTCGCTGGGCGATCTTGGTGATGACGGATGGCGTTGGATTATTAGTTCTTCGGCAATACTCGCTTTGATTACCCTAATTACTCGCCTTGGTTCTCCCGAGTCCCCGTCCTGGACCTTGGCAAAGAAGGGTGCTGGCGCTGCTCTGAGCCTGGTTCACCAGCATCTTGGCGCTAATTACGGATTGCCTTCCAAAAAGGAAAAGGTCAAATCCGCATCCTTCTTCAGACTCTTTAGCCCTGAATTGTGGCGTAACACCGTTACTTCTTGCACCTTCTTCCTTTGCCAGGTCCTTCCTTTCTTCGCCATCTCCATTTTCCTGCCGGTGGTTGTGAAGGGACTCAATATCGCTAACCCTCATGCTTCCGGTATGATGTACAACGGTTTCACCATGGTAGGTGTCATCATTGGTATCCTGGTCGCTGAAAGGGTCTCCCGCCGTTCCTTTCTGCTGTGGAGTTTTTATGGCGCTGCCGCGATCTTGACTCTTATGACTGTCTGGCAAGGCATGCCTGCAACTCTGGCTATAGTTTTGCTTGGCGCATTCTCCAC
>JAFLJW010000391.1 GCA_022712815.1 Pseudodesulfovibrio sp.
AAGACGTTGGCTTTCTCATGTATGCCGACCTTGTTGAGCAGCTTCATGGTGATTTCCAGAGCTTCCTTCTTGTTACGTTTGCGGACCGATGTCTGGCCGACAGTGACGTTTTCCAACACGGTCAGGTGCGGGAACAAGTTGAAGGACTGGAAAACCATGCCGACTTCCATGCGGACCTTGTTGATGTTGGTCTTGTCGGCCAGCACGTCCACGCCGTCGATGAGGATCGTCCCCTCTTCGGCATGTTCCAGCCTGTTGATGCAGCGAAGGAATGTTGATTTTCCAGACCCTGACGGGCCGATGACCACGACCACTTCTCCAGCGTTGATATGGTAGGAGATGTTGTGCAGGGCCTGCACCTCGTGCGGTACGAAGAAGGTTTTATATACGTTTTTGATGTCTATCATTTTAATCTGCCGTCCTTTTCTCAAGGTATTGCACGAACATGGACAGGGAAAACGTGACAACCAGATACATGAGTCCAAGGACGAAGTAGAGTTCGTAGGGCATGAGGCTGGTGGTGACCGCTTCACGGGCAGCCTTGGTCAACTCGCGGATGGAGATGATGCCAAGCAGGGAAGAGTCCTTGATCAGGCTGATGAACTGACCGGCCAGCGGCGGCAGGATTCGTTTGAATGCCTGGGGCAGGATGATCTTGCGCATGGCCGTGGCCTTGGTCATTCCAAGTGAACGGGCCGCTTCCATCTGTCCCTTGTTGATGGATTGGATACCCGCCCGGACTATCTCGGCCACGTAGGCCCCGGCAAAGATGGCAAGGGCTGCCACTCCGTACCAGACTGCGGGAATCCTCGGCAGGCCGCCAGTTTCAAGCATTCTGTCAATGATTGTACCGATGACGTAATACCAGATGAGAATCTGGACGAGCAGCGGTGAACCTCGAATCAGTTCGATATAGGTAATGGCCGTCCATTTGAGAGCAGGGTTGGTCGATATTCGGGCCAGACCGGTGAACAGGCCCAGTGCAATGCCGAAGAAGATCGCAACAATGCTGACCTCAATGGTGATGATCATACCTTGGGCCATCAGCCCGAGGCTGCCTTCCTTGTAGGTGCCGAGGATATCACCCATATAAATATTGTCACCCTTGGCTACCATGATATTGGAGCCGGGGATGGTATAGTACTCGGATTCTCCTATGCCATCGACGATGATGACAGAGTCGTCATCTTTTCTGGTTATCTTGGTGACTTCACCTTCGATTTCTGAACGAACGTCAATGGTATCGGTGTAGTAGAAATATCGTGGGATACGGTTCCAGTGCCAAATGTAGTTGGCCTGTTCCGTGACTACGTAGAAACCGAAGCATAGCCCAAATAGCCCCATAAGAAAGAATATCTTCCAGAAGAGGTCTTTGTTTAACCTTTTTCTGGAGACTGTTGTTGCCGTGTTTGTCATTGAAAAACTCTATGGATTAAAGCGCAGAAAAAGGCCGGGGGGCGCTAGTGAGCGTCCCCCGGCAATTATCTCAGTTGTTTACTGGATGGCCTGTAACCACTTGTTGTCGCCGAACCATTTGTTGTAGATCTTGTCGTAACGACCGTCGTTCTTCATCTGAATCAGGAAGTTGTTGAGCCAGTTCAGGAAGTCGGCATCGCCCTTGTTTATGGCCCAACCCAGGGGCTCGTAGGTGAAAGGCTCGTCCAGGAAGACCATGGTGTCCATTCCGCGCTCTGCATAGAAGATGGCGCACATGGGCAGGTCGTAAACGCTGACATCAGCCTTGCCGTTCATGACTTCAAGCATGGCCTCGGTCTCGGTCTCGTAGGACTTGTAGTTGGCCTTGGGGAAGAGGCGTTTGACGGCCTGCTCGCCGGTGGTGCCGAGCTTGGAGGTGATGGTGTAATCCGGGTTGTTCAGGTCTTTCCAGCTTTTGATCTTATCGGCAGACTTCTTGTTTACCAGAGCAGTCTGTCCAACGATGATGTAAGGATTGGCAAAGTTGATCTTCAGGTTGCGTTCCTGATTGACGGTCATGCCGGAAGCAATGATGTCGAATTTGTCGGAAAGCAGTGCGGGGATGATACCATCCCAGGCGGTGTTGACCAGTTCGAGCTTCACGCCCATGGCCTTGGCCATTTCGGTGACCATATCGACATCGAAACCGACGATCTTGCCTTTCTTGTCAGTCATCTCGAAAGGCATGTAGCCAGCTTCGAGGCCGACCCGCAGGGTGCCGCGCTGGATGATTTTTTCCAGGGTGGAAGCTTTTTGCAGTTCAAGGCGGACATTTATGTCTTCCTGGGGAGCGGTAGCGGCCTGTTCGGCTTGCTGACCACAGGCAAATAGAAAAATGAGAGTGCTGAGAACAGCAGCGAGAGTAATAATCCGTTTCATCCTTTCCTCCAATGAAACAAAGTTAGTAGGTATTCTTTGTCCACGCCCGCAGTTCGGGTAAATACTGCATACGTGGAACCTTATGGCTCCTAGACGGTTGTCGTTTTGAAGACTGAAACATTTCATACTTCGAGCGACAGTCTTTCATAGCCTCAAATGTCAAATAATACAAGGTGGAGTCTGGATGCGGCTCGTGTGTCTACGGATGATG
>JAFLJW010000225.1 GCA_022712815.1 Pseudodesulfovibrio sp.
GCGGAATAATGATCCAAGGCATTGGTATAATAATCGATAAGGGTATTGATCAACGCATAATAGGGATCATTATTATAAATACCGATCTGGGTTTGGGTATTTATCCAATTGTGTTTGAATTGATTACACAAAAGGGGATCATCCCCAGTGCCATAATAATATTTTTCAACCAACGCCATTTTAATAACGGATTTAAAAGCTTTTTCAATGCCCTTGAAAATCTGCCAGATAAGTGCCCCGTAATACTCTTTTTTTGGAATGAACTGGATATCCCCAAGATCAATATAACTACAGGATGTTGGGTCCTGGAAAAGAAGTGTATAAATTTTATCATAATGCAGGCGACATATGTCAGGAGGCAAAACGGCCCACAAAGGAAGTTTGCCGGCAATAAGGACCATGGTTCTGTAGAATTCATCTTTGAGTATCATGGCCTGTGCCGTGCCTGAACCATGAAAATTGGCATGGCCAAAATTATTAAATTTGGCTTGCTGGGTTTCAACGATAAAAAAATGGATTTCCGTCCTGAAACAATCCTGTGCCCAGATCTCCAATTTTTCAAGCTTTTTTTCAAGGGCATTTTTCATTAGTATGTCATAGCCCTCGTCATCAATGCAGACCCAGTAATCAATATCAGAAGAGGCGTTCTGAGCAATGGAACCGGTACTGCCGATGGTAAACAACCCTTCAATGAGATAGGTTTCTATCCTTTTTAACACGGGCTTGACATGGCCAAGATACCTGCGACACCTCTCTTTGGCCAGGGCCGATGGCAGATATTCACAAATCCCGTGGGGGGCCTTGTGCTGGTGTGCATTATACCCGGGGAAACTTACGTCTTCATGAATCATCAACGGAATAAGTTCAAAGAGATCATAGGTTTTTGGAGAGAGCAAATCACAGGCAGCAATGAGTGCATTTCGGTTTTTTGTTATGAATTGATGTTTGCCGTAACCCGTAAAATTTGCAAAGATCAAATGGCATATTTTTTCCATAACCGGGGTAGCAAATCCGGGTATCGTCCCGTTAAAGGAACTTGAATATCCGGATATTAAATCCGGATAATCTGTTCTGACCCCAGCTATTTGATAAAAAGGACCGATGCAGTTACGGGTTGTTATATCGAAAAATTTTGTCTGGTCTAAGAGACTATTTTTAAAACTAACCTCAAAAAATTTTGTTGCCGTAAATAGGGCGCCAGAAAGATTTGCCTGTTCAAACCGAATTTTTGAAACGACGGATTCTGAAAAAATAGAATCTTTCATATCTGAAGAAAAAAAGTCGCTCTGATAGAATACCGCTTTTTTAAAACTACACCCCCTGAAAGTTGAATATTGTGCCCGGGACTCGATGAAGACGGCATGGTCAAACCAACAAGATTGAAACCGGGCATTCCTCAGATCTACTTTATAAAAAACCACTCGTTTAAAGGAGGAATCAGTAAAAACAGTCCCGGAAAGATTGCAGTCTTCAAAGAAACTGCCATCCAGCGTGAAAGACAGGGTGGAATTAATTGCGTTTGAAAAATCGTTTTGACTAAAAAAATGATCTTTAAATTGAATGTAGTGGGAGTAGACGCCTTGTTTGAGTTCCTTTTTCTGGGCTTTTTCAAACCGGATAAATAATTTTTCACAAGAGAGAGTACTCGCCATTTTTGCTTTTTTCAGTCTGCCCAAGGCCTTAGGCACAAATGCATGCAATTCAGATGATTCTTTTTTCATCCAGATTCTTATTTTCCCTGACAAAGAGGTCTCCCCAGCCTCGTTCAAAAGTTCCAAAAGAGCGTGGGGCTGTCTTTGGATAAGTCCTTTTACCATTGCCTTAAACAGATGAATTCCAGATGTCATATACCAGGATGGGTTTTGGGACAGATCCTGGGAAAATAGAAAGGTTATCCGGGAAAACGAAGCAATCTCCTCCAAAATAGCGTTAATCTGATCTGGCCGATTAACCTTGACGCTCTCCATCAGCCGATGGGGCGGAAAGCTTAAAGAAGGGGCCAGAGCTTTGAATGCTGCCATGGATTCATTTGCCGGCTTTTCATAAAGAATACGCAAAATGATCTGGGTGAGATCGGAATAGGTATCAGGGATGGCACTTTCAATTATATTCAATGCCGCAATTCTCACCTCTGAATCCGGATCATTTTCAAGGATATGGCGGATAAAGGTCTGGTCTATAAGCGGATCGAACATGGCAAGGGATAATAAAGCACTTTTCCTCACGTCCGGATCAGACGACATTAATTCTGTATTGACAATGGATTCGGAATTTAAGGTCGCCTGATCCAGGTTGCATAGAAAGGGGTCAGGATACCGATTCTGCTTAAAAAGACCTGCATAATACTCTAGGATAGCAGACCGGGATTTTGTTTTTTTAAGAATACGTTTAAAAAATCGCGCATGCTCCCGCCTTTTTGAAAGACTCGCACCCAGATACTGATCCACAAAAGCAAGATTCATTTCGTCCGAGAAAAAAGCAACCTGACTTTTCAAATATGGTCTTGTTATGAATCTATCCTGCCAGATCCGCCAGGCATAAAATGAACCTTTGATACCGGTCCCGATAAGGATGTTAAAAAAAAACACCACATCATTCTCTGTGACCCGTTTATTTGACTCGATTTCATTGTAAATATGG
>JAFLJW010000148.1 GCA_022712815.1 Pseudodesulfovibrio sp.
TGTTTTAAGACAATTTAATTTTGAAACCGCCTTTGGCGGAATTGTCAGGTGACTTCGCCTCCGGCGGCCAAAGGGCAAGCCCTTTGGAATCCCAAACTGTTTTTATCAGGATTGGCCTTAACTTTACCAACATCAGCATAAAAAAAAGGCCGGGAAGAATAATCTTCCCGGCCTCTCTTTTACAATATTTACGCTATGATCCGTCTGTCACGGCCCCGGCAGGGGCAAGAGAGTCCTGTCTACGTCCAAGCTGAGTGGACAGGCTGTATATTTCATGGGGGTCAAGGATCAAAACAACTGAGCCATCGCCCATAATGGTTGCACCGGACAACCCTTTCAGATCGAAATCGTTGAGATACTGACCAAGTGGCTTGATGACGATCTCCTGACGTTCCAGAAGACGGTCAACAACCAAACCGAGGCGGCGTTCGTTATCATGAATAACGACCATGGGCAGGACATCGCGTTCATCCATGGCCTGCGGCAGACCAAGCAATTCTGCGAGTTCCACGATACCCAAGACTTCACCGCGCAAGGTGACTGCCTTGCGATTATTAATGTTGGACAGCTTCTCGATTTCGATCTTGGTGGTCTCGGAAACAGCGTCCAGCGGAATGGCGAAGGTATTTCCTCCCACCTGAACCATCAAGGCATCAATGATCGCCAGCGTAAGCGGCAAGGTCAGGGTCAGTTTGGTCCCCTTGCCGAGTTCGGACTGGGTGTTCACACTTCCCTTGAGATTCTTGATGTTGGTTTTGACCACATCCATGCCAACACCACGGCCAGAAATATCCGTGACCTGCTCCGCCGAGGAAAATCCCGGGCGGAAGATGAGATCAAGGGCCTCGCGTTCATCCATGATATTGGCTTCTTCCTGGGTAATGACACCCTTGTTGATGGCAACCTGCTTGAGCCTCTCAGGATCAATACCACGACCATCGTCTTCAACCTCGATGGCAACCGAATTACCTTTGTGATAAGCACGAAGCCAGACATGACCCTTGGGCTTCTTGCCTGCCTTGACGCGGTCTTCCTCGCTTTCCAAACCATGATCGACAGCATTACGGACAAGGTGAACCAGCGGATCGCCGATCTCCTCGACAACACTCTTGTCGAATTCCGTGTCTTCGCCTTCCATGATCAGCTCCACCTGCTTGCCACTCTTGCGGCTGAGGTCTCGCACCAAACGCGGGAAGCGGGAAAAAACAGTCTGAACAGGAACCATGCGGACCTTCATGATGGTGTCCTGAAGGTCATCCGAAATTCGAGCCATGGCATATGTTGTCTCGGTAAGCTGCTGGGCAACTACGTGGACTTCCTCAGTCCCCTCTTCCAGAGCACGAGCGAGCAAGGTGTATCGATTACGATTGATAATCAACTCGCCGATGACGTTCATCAGATGGTCAAGCTTGTGATGATCCACGCGAATGGTACTCGATGCCTTGGGCTTGTTGGGCGGAGCTTGCGGAGTTTTACCTCCCTCACTCTTCTTGATGGCATTTGGCATAGGCGTTTTGGCCGCCACAGGAGCGGGCTTTGGTGCGGGTTGAGGAGCTGGCTCCGGCACTGGAGCGGGAGCTGGTTCTGGAACCGGAGCTGCCACAACCGGCTCTGGAACAGGTGCAGGTTTGGCATCCAAAACCGGTTTGGAAGCCTTGGCAAGCTTTGGAATCTCCACATTCTCCGTGGGATCGACGACCGGCCCTCCGGTGATCTCCTCCATGGCCTTGAGAATCATATCCTTCACTATTTCAAATTCCTGATCCAGAATATCCAGCATCAGGCCAAAATCAATATCACTACTCCGGCCCTGATCGATAAGACCGACAGTACGCCCGACATACTCCTTGATCTCGTCCAGCCCCATATAGCCAGTGGAATTTTGTATGGTCTGAAAAATCCTGAACAAACCGTCAATGATCTCGGTTTGCCCGGAATCCTTCCTGAGCAAACCAAGGGCAAGCACAGCCCCTTCGAGCTGCTGGTTGATAGTCTGGACAAAAAGCGAAACATCTTCCGGGTCATAGCCCGCTGCCGGAGCATCATCGGACTCTGCCGGAGCGGCGTCAGATGTCTCTTTGCCGTTGGGAAAAAGACCCTGCACGACTGAGACATCACCCTCTTTGGTCACTTTCTGAAGAATCTGCGCCATGACGCTGGTATCGATAGGCGTCACCTTGTTGGTTTCGATCTCCACATTGCCAACCAGTTCTTCGATAAGATCAACCGCAGCAAGCAAAAGGTCGATCATTCCCTGGCTCGAAGCGATCTCACCCTTGCGAACTTTGTTGAGCAAGGTCTCGGCCTCATGGGTCAGGGAATTGAGTTCCTTGAAACCGATGATACCACTATTTCCTTTCAAGTTATGAAAATATCTGAAAGTATCATTAATCATTTCATCGCTGCCGTCCGGCTCACCTTCAAGGGCGAGCAGGCAACGGTTAAGATTCTCGACTATCTCCTGAGCCTCTTCGAGGAAATCACCAAGGTGACCTTCGCCAACGGTTGTCAGAGTATAAGGAGTATCATCAAAATCGGGATCCGGTACTGGCTGAAATGATGCAGTCATGGAAACATTCCCGGTATCTTCCGCAGCTAGGGCGGGTTCGGATTCGGTAACAACAGGTGCAGGTGCAGGCGCTGCCACAACAGGTGCCTTAACCGGAACCGGATCAGGAACGGAAGCAGAAACCTCTTCCGAGACGGTATCAACTACCGGAACGGTAGCGGCTTCATCAAGCCCACCGACAAGGGCCAATTCAATCTGGGCAATAATGGGAGCCGTATCAACATCGCCTTCGGCTCCGCTGCTTTCCAGATTGTCCACAATAGTACGCAAGGCATCCGTAGCGGAAAGAATCAGGTCCATGATGGTCCCGTTCACTTTCATGGTACCCTGCCGCAACTCGTCCAGAATATTCTCGGCCTTATGAGCCAGCCCATTTATCTTGTCCAGACCAAGAAAACCAGATGCACCTTTCAAGGAATGCATAGGCCTGAATATCTCGTTCAAAAGACCGAGGTTTTCAGGACTCTTCTCAAGCTCAAGCAAGTTGGGCTCAATAGTTTCCAGGTGCTCTTTAGCTTCAATAAAAAAATCAGCTAGGATTTCCGAATCGAGAAAGTCTTGGCTCATCGAATGTCCTCTTGGTGGCTGATACTGCAAAGACCGGTCTCCCGGCTCACCCCGCCACTTAAATTAGATTCTCACTTTATAAACAATACTACACACTCGGCACTATCCAAGCAACATTTTAACATTTCGTACAAGTTTTTCCGGTTGAGCAGGTTTAACCATATACAGATTTGCGCCAACAGTCAGGCCGGTTTGAATATCCTTGTCCTGCCCCTCAGTAGACAAGACCACTATGGGAATATCCTTGTAGGCCGCCTGCTCCCGAACAGTCCGGATAAACGTCAGCCCATCCATGCGAGGCATGTTGACATCAGATACAATCAGGTCGATTTCACTGGCACTATAAAGCTTTTCCAAACCATCCAGACCATCCTCAGCGATAGTTACCTTGAAACCTTCTTTTTTCATAATAAAAGCTACGAGGTTACGCACAGTCTTAGAATCGTCCACAATCAGAATATGTTTAGCCATGGTTCCCCCTTAAAGCCACTAACATGATGACCATCAGGTCATCAATTTCATTTAACTGCGAGGCTGCTTGCTACGTCTTCCCAAGCGGTTGGATACCCCACAACAATATCAATCAACGTCCCTATTAACAATTATTATCCGGCAAATAGCCACTAACTACCCTTCCTTCTTGTAGATAATAGCACCGGGGAAATGGATGGGCTTAAAGGCACGCGTAATATTGTGCAGCGATTCAGAATGCCCGATGATCAGGTAACCCCCCGGAAGAAGATTATCATAATATGAACTGATAACTTGTTTTTTCATGACATCATCAAAATAAATAATGACATTTCTGCAAAAAACAATATGAGAACGTTCAATACGTTTGACCTGAAGCCGATCCTTCAAATTGATCTGCCCGAAACTTACCAGCTTCTTGACTTCCGGCTTGATCTTGTTGGTTCCATCGTCCATATCGAAATATCGTCTCGCAATGTCCTCAGGTGTACTGCGCAAGGTATAATCGTTGTAAACACCCTTCCGAGCCGATTCAAGAACGCGCTCAGACAGATCGTTGGCCGTGATCTTGATATCCCATATGGAAACCTCAGCCCTGAGCATTTCATTGATAATCATCGAAATAGTGTACGGTTCCTCGCCAGTGGAACAGCCTGCCGACCAGATACGAAGTTTTCTGTCCGTCTTACGGCAATCCTTGAGGACTTCTGTCAAAACCTGGTCCTGAAAAACCTGCAACTGTGGGGGATTACGATAAAAGCTCGTTTCATTGGTCGTTATAACCTCAAACAGCTTCTT
>JAFLJW010000418.1 GCA_022712815.1 Pseudodesulfovibrio sp.
CGCACATACAGAATCATCTCATCAATGGTCAGCTCCACAAGCTGAGCGGACATACCAAGCTGGTAAATCATGAGAGATTTTTCATTCATGGACAATTACTGCCTTTCTAGTGGTTGCAAACAAGGTGGACACTGATTACCGGATTCTATGACATGGTCACAACCCCGATGACAAGGGGGGAGACCTCCCGTAAAGGAGAACACAGCAACAACTCAATTATTTATAGAATAAATCCAGACTTAAATTTTTGAAAAAACTGAATTTTTTTGATTACGCATGTTTTTTATAAAATTACGAGTAGTTACAGAGCGAGAAGTCATGCTATACGTATCCGCAGAGAGCGTGGCGAAAAAAATTATCATTAATTCATTAAACTAAATAATAATCAGGCCGATAAAGACAAGTGGAGCCTAACGGCTGGATTCATTGGGACTTATGAACAACAGAAAAGCAGAACTGGCCGAACATGCGGCCCAGGCAAAGGAAGCTCTGGCCGAGGCCGCCAACCGGTCTGGCCGGGCAGCAAGGGATATCACGCTGGTGGCAGTCTCCAAACTGCACCCCGGCTCAGATATCCGGGCCTTGGCCGAGTCCGGGCAGATGGATTTTGGTGAAAACTACGTGCAAGAGGCCATGGGCAAGCAGGAAGAGCTGGCCGACCTTGATGTGAACTGGCATTTTATCGGAGGGTTGCAGTCCAACAAGGCCAAATTCGTTAGCGGAAAATATGCCTTGGTACACAGCGTGGATTCACGTAAACTGGCCCAGGCATTGCATAAAAAGGCTTCAGGACTCGGAGTGGTTCAAGACATACTCCTTCAGGTGAATATCGCCGGAGAAATGCAAAAGTCTGGAATTACAATGGAAATTCTACCGAAATTGGCCGATGAGGTCATGGAAATGGATAGCATCAGGCTTGTCGGTTTGATGACAATGCCCCCGTTTTTTGATGAACCGGAGCGAGCACGGCCTGTTTTTTCCAGACTCCGGCAGCTCAAGGATGCGTTGGAAAAACAGTTGGGTACAAAGTTGCCACATCTTTCCATGGGCATGACCGGCGATTTTGTCCCAGCCGTGGAAGAAGGGGCAACGCTGGTTCGGATAGGAACACGGATTTTCGGGGTGAGACCCCCCAGAATATAAAGGTATAGAGGGTAGGTTATGGATCTTGGGACAGTCATAGGTATCGTCCTTTCGTTCGGTTTGGTCGTCGCAGCTATTTTGAGCGGGTCCAGCCTGATCGTTTTCATTTCCGTGCCTTCATTTCTGGTTGTTGTCGGCGGAACCCTCGGCGCGGCTCTGGTCAACTACCCCATGAGCTACATGATCGGTGTTGTCGGCGTCATCAAGAACACCTTTTTCTCCAGCCTGGAAGCCCCGGCAGATATCATCGACCGGTTCAAGGACTACGCCAACCGTGCCCGCCGCGAGGGCATCCTGTCTCTGGAACCGCTGATCAAGGAAATAGAAGACGACTACATGCGTAAGGGCCTCCAGCTCACAGTGGACGGACTGGAACCGCAGACCATTCAGGAAATCCTTGAAACCGAGGTTTCCTATCTGGAAGAACGGCACAAGACCGGCGCGGAAATCGTGGCTGTTCTCGGCACCCTGGCCCCGGCCATGGGCATGATCGGAACCGTCATCGGCCTGGTGCAGATGCTCCAGACCATGAGTGACCCGTCCTCAATCGGCCCGGCCATGGCAGTGGCCCTTCTGACCACACTCTACGGCGCGATTCTCGCCAACCTCGTCTTCAACCCCATGTCTGGCAAGCTCAAGACCCGGAGCAAGGAAGAAGTCCTGCTTCGTGAAATGATCATGGAAGGTATTTTGTCCATCTCCAAGGGTGAAAACCCACGCATCATCGAAGAAAAACTGAACAGTTTCCTGCCGCCCAAGGACAGGATTGTTTCCGAATAGCAAATTCAAATCCGTAAGCCCCAAGGGGGCGTGTCATGGCCAAGAAAATAAAAGAACTCGATTGCGAAGAAATCCCACCATGGATGATCACGTTCGCGGATGTCATGACGCTGATGCTCACTTTTTTTATCCTTCTCGTTTCAATGTCCACCACCGATGCCCGCAGGAAACTTGTGGCCCTTGGGTCGATCATCGGCACCTTTGGTTTCAACGATGCCGGTTATGATACCTTTTCCAAGACCGACACCCGTCGAACCGTCGAACCCGGCCCCATTGATTCCGGCGACCTTGAGCCGCTTAAGGCCCTCAAATGGGAAAATGTGGATGCGGACATCGACTTCAGGTCCAACAAATTTGTCCAGATTCTGACCATCAACGCCAATCTGCTTTTCGGACCGTCCGGGGCAACCCTGTCGCCAGAGGGTCTCGCCACTCTCGATTCGTTTCTTCCCCTGCTGCTGCAAGTTCAGTATCCGCTGTTGCTGGCCGGGCATACATCCGAACTCCGGGACGAACTGGGCATCAACTACCAGCCTGGGGACAACACCGAAAACCCTGATCTTTCCTGGAAAATGTCCCTGCACAGAGCCCTTGCCGTATACCAATACCTGATCGATAACGGCATGAGCCCGGACATGCTCCGGGTAGAGGCCTTCGGAAAGTACAGGCCCCACTACACTCGGAATACAAAAGATGGCCGTCACCGCAACCGGCGCGTGGATATCGTGCTCGACAAACGCTCGCTCCAACTGGGCGAACAGATCACCGAGATACTTCCCACAGAGGAAATACGGACAGACACCATGGCTGTGGACGGCTTCGAGTTTGACGTCTCCATCCCGGCGGAATTGGAATAGCCATGGCAGAGAAAAAACAGGAACCATGTCCGCCTCTGGCCCTCTGGCTTGTCACGTTCTCCGACCTAATGACACTGCTGCTCACGTTCTTCGTGCTCCTGCTGACCATGGCCTCCATGGACAATGCCATCCTGACCACCGTGACCCTGACCACGGCGGACCTCGGCCTGCTCGAAAAACGCGGCTCTGGCCGGGTCGATGCCAAGGCACGCATGGTTATCGAGCTGATGGAAAAACCGTGGGAAGTGCTCAACAAGAAACAGCGAATCAAGGACCTGCTGTTCCCGGACGACGAGTTGCCAGATGAAATCAATAAGTCCGAACTCGACAAGAACCTCGATGTCCTGGCGAAACCCGACGGAGTGGCGCTGGTTTTTACCGACAATCTGCTCTTTCTTCCGGGCGGCTCAGAGCTGTCCGAAAAGGGCAAATATCTCATAGACAGGCTGGTCCCCATGATGACTCAGACTCCGGCACCCATCAATGTGGCGGGCTACAGCGACGAAAGCGACAGGGCTGAAAATCCGTACCTGCTTTCCGGTGACCGCGCCCTGTCCGTGCTTTCATTTCTGGTCGATGCAGGCATACCCGACAAGCGATTCTCCCTGTCCGCCTACGGCTCAGATTTTCCGGTGGTGGACGAACTTGGCAACCCGGTGGATTCGGCCATGAACAGGCGCGTGGAAATATTACTGAAAACAGCCCGCCCCATAGGCGGCTACCAATAAAGCGGAATTGCCATCGGATATTGAATGGTAATCTTGTACGAACAACGAAGAATGTCGTGTTTGTAACCGCGTGTTAATTCAGGGAATTTTAAAGATAATTCTCCGTCTAAACTTTGTCTGGAAAATCGGCTGAAATGGCGATATATACAGATAGCAAAAAAGAATAAAAAAGGGTGACCATCATGGCTGATGAAGAAGTTGTACAGACTGAAGAGAAAAAAGGCGGAATGCTGAAGTGGATCATCATCGCCGTGGTCATTATCGCCCTCGGTGTTGGTGGATACTTCGGGTACACGATGTTCATGGGTGCGCCTGACGACGAGGCTGCAACCGAAGAGATGGCCGATGGGGGAGATGATGTTTCGCCTGAATCCCTTGAGGGCCAGATAATTCCATTGCCGCTGTTTCTGGTCAATCTGGCCGACCCTCTGGGCCGCAGATACTTGAAGCTCGGCATCGAAGTCGAGGTTCGTGACCCCGAGGCCGTGGAAGGACTGACCAAGTACGATGCCAAGATCAAGGACTCCCTGCTTCTGCTCTTGTCCAGCAAGACCCTGGACCAGCTTTCCTCCATGAAATCCAAACTGGAACTCAAGCTGGAAATCGCGGACAGACTCAACCAGATTCTTGGGACCGGCAGCGTCCTGCGGGTCTATATTACAGAGATGGTTATCCAGTAGCACGCATTTTGCAGAACCCGATTCGGGCTGTCATTTTTTTTGACGGCGGCACTGGTATCAACGTTATACGAGGTGAGCGATATGGCCGACGAAGATCAAGACAAACTTGCACAGGAATGGGCGGATGCCCTCATAGACGGCGATGGAGGCGATGCTGCTGACGCCGCTGCACCTGCTGCCGACCCCGATGACCCGCTTGGCGGACTTGAAAGCGTGACCGATCCTTCGGACGCAGGCAGTGCCGATGTGGGCCAGGATGATGAAGCTCTGGCCGACGAATGGGCCGCAGCCCTTGCCGACACCGAACAGGACGAGATCAAGCACGAAAAGGAGCAGGCTTTCCTCTCCACCCAAACCCATGATTACGATTTAAAGGACATGGGACCGGATGCCAAGGCCGGAAGCTCAAGCGGAAAACGAGATCTGGACTTCATTCTGGACATTCCGCTGGAAGTGTCTGCGGAACTGGGGCGAACCAAACTGCTTATCAACGAACTTTTGCAGCTCGGTCAGGGTTCTGTCATCGAATTGAACAAGCTGGCAGGCGAACCCCTTGAGATTTACGTCAACGGCAAGCTCGTGGCTCGCGGTGAAGCGGTTGTTATCAACGAAAAATTCGGTATCCGTCTGACGGATATCATCAGCCCCATTGAGCGGGTAAAGCAACTTGGCTAGCACGACTGAAACAGTCAACGCGACGGCTGCTCCCATGCAACTTCCCGAGGTGAACGCCGGGACCATGGCCCTGACCACTGCGGGATATCTTTTCCTCTTGCTTGGTGTCATTTATCTGGCGTATTACCTGCTGAAGCGATTTGGCGTTCAGGGCATGATAGGATCGTCCGGCACAAACGCTCCGCAACTGGTCAGCCGGTTGATGTTGAGCAATCGTCAATCCGTGGCCGTGGTTCGCTACAAGGACAAGGATCTGATACTCGGCGTGACCGAGGAGCGAATCAGCCTCCTGACCGAAATCGAAGTTGACGAATCAGATGAGACACCGGCACCGACAAAAAATTTCGCATCGTTTTTAAAAAGGAGTACGGACAATGAGGATTAGTGGAAATCGCGCAACCACGATTTTCCTGCTCGTCCTTGCCGCTGTCCTTCTTCCTGCGCTGGCCTTTTCCCAAGGTCCCGTGATCCCCAAGCTGACCATGGAACTGGCCGCCGGACAGGCAGAGCCACAGGAGGTTTCCACGCTCATCGAAATCATGTTCCTGCTCACCGTGCTCAGCATGGCCCCGGCCATCATGCTGACCATGACCTCATTCACCAGGATCATCATTGTTTTTCACTTCCTCAGGCAGGCCATGGGCACCCAGCAGATGCCGCCCAACCAGATTCTGGCGGGACTGGCCATCTTCATGACCATGGTCATCATGTATCCGGTGGGCAAGGCGACCAATGATACCGCCATCCAGCCATACATGGCCGAAGAAATAGGCTTTGAGGAGGCCCTGGAGAGAGCGCAAGTCCCCATTCGCAAATTCATGTTCAAGCACACACGCGAAAAGGACCTTTCCATTTTCTATACCATCACCAAGGAAGACCGCCCCAAGAACAAGGAAGAAGTACCCACGATCATGCTGATCGCCGCGTACACCATTTCCGAACTCAAGACCGGCTTCACCATCGGATTTTTGATCTATATTCCGTTCCTCATTCTGGACATGGTGGTTGCCTCCATCCTGCTCGCCATGGGCATGATGATGCTGCCGCCGGTCATGATCTCGTTGCCGTTCAAGATTTTGCTCTTTATTCTCATAGACGGATGGAACCTGCTCATCGGCTCGCTCGTAAATACGTTCCAGTGACCATATGCAAAAAAATACCAAGGGATACGTGCGTCCTGTGACGCCGGAGTTGCACATGACTCAACAGATTGACCACACATATTCGAGAGCGTTATGACCCCCGAATTTGTCGTTGGATTCGCTCGTCAAGCTATTGAAATAACATTGATTATAGCTTTGCCCATGCTCGGTATCGGCATGGTGGTGGGTATCTTCATTTCAATCTTGCAAGCCGCCACCCAGATTCAGGAAATGACCCTGACCATGGTCCCCAAGATCGTCGCCATATTTATAGCTTTGCTCATCGCATTCCCATGGATCATGGACAAGATGATGTCATATACGACAAATCTTTTCCTGAACCTTCCCAGCTATATAAAATAGTATTCCCGAAATCTGTTTTTTGGCTTGCGCTGTCGCTTGTCCTGCCACCTGAAAACCAGCCATGCTTTTTCAGGGCCTGTCGTTTCTATTTGTCATTGACACGAGGCACAATAGATTGATGACATCCCAGCCAAAACATCTTAGATTCCTCGTATGGCGGAAATGCCACGCATCACAAACACACACGAGCATTCAATGAAAAAGACCGATACTTCCAAAATCAAGGGACTTGCCGCCGCCAGACTGCGGGCTTCTCTGGACCCGGCAAAGG
>JAFLJW010000222.1 GCA_022712815.1 Pseudodesulfovibrio sp.
CACGCTCCCGGTGGCCTTTTGGCTGCCATTATTCTGGCCGTTGTCGGTATCTTTGGCGCGTTCTGGCTAGGCCTTGCCGCCGGACTTATGCGGCTGTCGAAGAAGTGGTGGATTAAGTATCCTGCGGTCATGTATATTGAAATGATCCGTGGTATGCCGCTTTTGCTGCTCATTTTCTGGTTTTTCTTCCTGGCTCCGGTCCTGACAGGGAAGTCGTTACCTGCATTTGCCACCACCATGGTTTGCTTCATGATTTTTACTGGTGCATATGTTGCCGAGATTGTGCGCGCTGGTGTCGTGGCACTTTCCAGCGGACAGAGGGAAGCGGCGCGTGGTTCCGGTCTGTCGAATTATCAGGCCATGCGTTATGTCATTCTGCCTCAGGCGTTGCGGAACATGATTCCGTCGTTCGTGAATCAGTTTGTCTCCCTGACCAAGGATACCTCGCTGGCATCCATTCTTGGAGTTGGCGAATTGACCCGCACCGGTGTTCAGGTTGATAACCGTGAGACGGTCGCATCTTTTGAAATCTGGATAACAATCGCTGGATTGTATTTCATTATTTGCTACGTGCTGACTTCATACAGTCGTCGCCTGGAAGCACAGCTTTCCAAATACCAGGCGAGGGATCGCTAGGGTGGTGTTGGCTCCCAGGGACCTTGCGCCTTTCATTGACCATACGCTGCTCAAACCCGCCGCTACGACTCGGGAGCTAGTTGAACTCTGCTCCCAGGCCGTGCGGTTCGGTTTTTATGGGGTATGCGTCAATCCATCGCTGATTTCATTGGCGAGCTGGAAGCTCAAGGGTGAGACTCCGGTGCCAATCTCAGTGGTGGGATTTCCTCTGGGAGCTACCCTCCCTGAAGTAAAAGCCTTTGAGACACGAGAGGTCGTTCGGCGTGGTGCTGAAGAAATCGACATGGTGCTCAATCTTGGGGCCTTCAAGGCTGGCGATGATACTTTGGTGTTGAAGGATATCAGGTCAGTGGTTCAGGCCGCTGATGGGTTCCCGGTCAAGGTCATTTTGGAGACCGCACTCCTGTCTGATGATGAGATTGTCAAAGCGTGCAAGCTCTGCGTTGATGCAGGGGCGTTGTTTGTCAAAACCAGCACTGGCTTCGGGCCGGGTGGAGCTACTGTCGAAGCTGTCAGGTTGATGCGCCAGACCGTTGGTCCTGACATCGGAGTCAAGGCCAGCGGTGGAATACATACATATGAAGATGCACTCGCCATGATCGAAGCCGGTGCAAACCGGATCGGTGCATCGGCATCTGTTGCAATAATTTCCGCTTAAAAGGAGAGTGCCATGGCCGATATTATATTACAGAATTTTATCAAACCGGAAGATATCGAGGCTGAATCCTTCCGAATTATTGATTCCGAGGTGCCAAAATCACGTCTTTTTGATGGGGAAAAATGGGAAATTGTGCGTCGAATGATTCACACAACGGCTGACTTTGAGATGATAGACCTTGTTCGCTTTCATGAAAAAGCCGTGGCTTCCGGTATCGAAGCTCTGAAAAACGGTGCGACGATTGTGACCGATACCGAGATGGCAAAGCGCGGGATACCGGTACGGCGACTCGATCCGCTTGGATGTGAAGTGCATTGTCTGATGAATGACGAGCGCGTTGTTGCCCGGGCAAAAGCAGAGGGAATCACCCGCGCCAAAGCTGCCGTAGACATTGCTGTTGTTGAGATAAAACCGGACATATATGTGGTCGGAAACGCGCCAACCGCGCTCATCAGGCTTGTCGAATACTTTGATAAAGGTGAAGTTTCCCCGGCTTTGGTGGTGGGAATGCCTGTTGGTTTTGTCAATGCCGCTGAGTCCAAGGCACTGCTTATGAGTCGAAATATTCCCTATATATCTATTGAGGGCAGGAAAGGAGGGAGTGCTTTGGCTGCCTCTGTAATCAACGCTCTTGCTATCCTTGCTGTCTGATTTTTGATTTTTTCAATTCAAAAAAAGTGTCTGGAGTGTTCGGCTTCAGACACTTTTTTCGTTTTTTGCTTTTCGTTTTTTGCTATGGTGTCAGGAAGATTACAAAAACGCTGGACACTGCTAAATAACCTGTTAGGAGTTCAATTGAGTGTTGGCTATATGCATCGCTCGCGGAGACAGTTTTCCAAGGCAGGTTCCGGGCATCGGCCCCTCTGAAATCTATCATTGGGGGAAGGATTTATGGCCAAAAAAGACAAGGGAAAGAGTAAAGTTACCGTCTATCCTGATTGGTGCAAGGGCTGCGGCATTTGCGTCGAGTTCTGTCCGGGCAAGGTGCTTGAACTGAACGATCAGGGCAAGGCTATAGTGGCACGTGAAGAAGACTGTATCCGTTGCGGATTCTGTGAGCTGCATTGCCCGGATTTCGCCATAGTGGTTCGGGACAAGACGGAAGCGCAGAGAGATAAACCCAAGACTTTGGACAAAAAAACCGCAACCGGGAAGGGAGCGTAGAAGTTCATGGCCAGACGCAAGAAACGCAAGGAAATTTTCGCTCTTGGCAACGAAGCAGTTGTCGAGGGTGCGCTTTTGGCAGGGTGCTCGTTTTTTGGCGGGTATCCCATTACTCCGTCTTCGGAAATAATGGAGATCATGGCAGCCAGATTGCCTGCATCCGAAGATGGTGTTTTTATTCAACTTGAAGATGAAATAGCCAGTATGGGAGCCTGTATCGGCGCATCACTGGCAGGTCGCAAGGCCTTGACCGCGACAAGCGGTCCCGGTTTTTCCCTGATGCAGGAGAATCTGGGTTTTGCCGTCATGGCCGAAACCCCGTTGGTTCTGGTCAATGTCATGCGCGGCGGGCCTTCTACCGGATTGCCCACCTGTCCGGCGCAGGGAGATGTGCAGCAGGCTCGCTGGGGTACACACGGCGATCATCCGATCATTGTGCTGTCCGCATCCAATGTGCAGGAATGTCTGGATATGACCATCACGGCCTTTAACATGGCAGAGAAATACCGCACCCCGGTCATCCTGCTTCTGGACGAAGTCACTGCGCATACACGGGAGAAGATCGAGATTCCCAATGATGGTGATTACGAGGTCTTTTCCCGCACGGTTCCTAGTATGCCACCCGAATGGTACAAGCCGTATGAAGAGACCGTCCGCAGTGTGCCTCCCATGCCGCCAATCGGCTCAGGGTACCGTTTTCATGTCACGGGTTTGACCCATGACCGCAATGGTTTTCCGACTCAGCGGCCAGAAGAGGTTCAGGAACTTATGGATCGTCTTCATCGCAAAATAGATCAGTTTTTTTACGACATTCAGCTCGTTGATGAGATCGGAACCGAGGATGCTGAGACCGTTGTCATCGCATACGGCAGTGTCGCCCGTTCCGCTGAACTGGCCGTGCAGCAGGCTCGTGAGAATGGCGTCAAGGCCGGGTTGTTGAAGTTGAAGACCCTGTTCCCGTATCCGCGCAGGCATACCGAGAAGATCCTGGCTAAAGCCAAGACGCTGATCGTGCCTGAAATGAATATGGGTCAGATGTCCCGCGAGGTGAAGCGAGTGAACAAGGGCCGGGCCAGTGTTCGGACCATCAATCGCATTGACGGCCAGATCGTCACTCCCACGGAAATTCTCAAGGTCATCATGCAGGGGTAACGATATGAATGAAGTAACAGGCAATGAAATAATCCATCAGTATCTGAGGCATAACAAGAAATTCC
>JAFLJW010000398.1 GCA_022712815.1 Pseudodesulfovibrio sp.
GGTGATCCCGAACAAAGAAAGCCTACCTTTGCCGACACCTATCACGGCAAGGCCATGCCTCTGGCCGAGGCGACCAAGCTGATCAAGCTCGACCGGCCTGTCAACACCGAGGTGCCTGAGCAAGTGCTGCCATACACTCGCGCCCGCGAGATAGTGCTCAATAATCCTGAAAAAATCGTGCTTCTCAATTGCCCCTGCCGGTCCGGTATGGAAAATCCGTGCCTACCTCTGGATGTCTGTATTCTCGTGGGCGAACCCTTTGGTTCTTTCATGTTGGAGCATCACCCTGACAAAACCCGCGAGATAGACGCGGACGAGGCCGTGCGTATCCTGAAAGCCGAAAACGCACGCGGCCATGTGGCGCACGCTTTTTTCAAGGATGTCATGCTTGGCCGGTTCTACGCCATCTGTAATTGTTGCTCGTGCTGTTGCGGGGCAATGAGGGCGCAGCGTGGCGGTGTGCAGATGTTGTGTTCATCCGGGTACCTGGCCGTGGTGGATGAGGATAAATGCAAGGCCTGCGGTGTTTGCGCGGAAAAATGTCAGTTCAAGGCAATCGGCTATCGCAAGGGACATGCCTTCATTCGCGCTAAACGATGCATGGGCTGCGGAGTTTGCGTCGAGGCATGTGCGAAGGATGCACTATCATTGCGACTGGCCCCGGAAAAAGGTGAGCCTTTGATTGTGGATAGGATTTAGGGAAAGAGAAGGTAAAAGTAAGCAACGCTTGCGGCGCGGGGGAAAAGAAAGATGCCTTTTACCCCTTTTTCCTTCTCTTCTTTCATGTTTAATGAAAATAGAAAGGGAACTCTGTGCGACATCTTTTTTGGAGAAGTACGTTCAACCCCGGCGCGTATTCCAATCCGCAAGGTCTTAATTTCTTTTTTCTCCCTCTTCCTCCCCGCGCCTTTTGGGTCCTCCCAAAAACAGCTCCCCCCTTCATACGTAGCCTCGTCTGAAGCGATAGAATTAGTGCAAGTACAAGGCGCAAGAAAAGCTCAAGCCCGCCGCGTATTTCAATACGCAAGGGTTTGAGCTTTTCGCAGCAACGCAGTAATTGCGCTGATTCTATTGCTTCAGATGCCAGGTGCCTTTGTCGTCGCGCCATGCTTTGGCCATGACTGTTTGGCCGTCCTTCTCGTCTTTGATGACTACGTCGCGGTAGACTTTATTTTCAGACATGTAGGGATGGTCTGGGGTGGCGGAATAGTGTTCGCCCGTGTCCGGGTTGGTCCATTTGGTAGTATCCCCGGATTTGCCGTGTTCCAGTGTGCGCTGGATTTTCTTTTCGTCGCTTTTGTCCCATTCGTTGCCCACGATGTAGCCCATCATGATGCCGACACCTGCGCCGATAGCCGCTCCGAGCAGTTTGTCCTTGAAAACCAGTGCGCCGATTGTCGCACCAGCCAGACCGCCGACAGTGGCCCCTTGCTGGGCTTTGTTTGCGCAGCCGAATCCAGCCATCAGGAAACAAATCAGGATCGTGATTGCCATGGTTTTTTTCATAAAGTACCTCCGAGATTGGTTTTGCCTGTTCTGTATAAATCCATTTTTTTATGGAAAAGGCAAGCTTTAGATAGCAATTATACGAAGGTTTAGCTGCTTTATGTACTGTTTTTTATCCAAGGTGCTGGGAGTGCATGTTTTGGGATTATGGCAAAGAATACGTCAGGAATTGGCTTGACATGGGAACTCTTATGGTAAAAGTTTTTTTTGGCTTTCCAACATCATGCCGAGAGTGTATGCCTATCAAAACGAAATGCGCGAATGCGCAACGTGTTGTAATAAACTTCATAGGAGACACACATGACCAAAGCTGAACTCGTAGCAAAAATTGCAGATAAAAACGGATCTTCCAAAGCTCAGGCTGAAAGTTCCATGAATGCGATTCTCGAAATCATTCAGGACGAACTGGCTGCTGGCAACAAGCTGACGCTGACCGGTTTCGGTACTTTCAACGTGAGCCACAGGAAAGCCCGCACTGGTCGCAATCCCCGCACTGGTGCCGAAATCAAGATTCCTGCATGCACAGTTGCCCAGTTCAAACCCGGAAAGGTGTTGAAAGACGCGGTAAAGTAAGTAAGTTTTCTTTTTGTTGAGAGCAAAGCCCCCCTGTTTTTCAGGGGGGCTTTTGCTTTTGTTACTCTTTTTTTTGGGTTTTCTCGGTGCATTTGCGGTTTAGCATGAAATAGGCGCCAGAACAGGGAAAATAATGGACATTTGGCTGTTTCATATTTTAGACCGAAGGCAAGAGATCATTGTAATGGTTGATCAATGCCCTGTTATTTTACGGAATTTTGTACAGAATCTTTTGCGATCAGAATTCGATAGAGAAGGAACAGAACCATGTCCAAGAACTTGTATGTGAGTGCCACCGAAGAGCGAAGCGGTAAATCAGCCGTAGTGCTTGGCGTGCTCCAGATGATTTTGAGAGAACTGCACCATGTTGCCATTTTTCGGCCCATCATCAATGACCCGGGCGAGGGCAACAAGGACCACGACATCGAATTGATGATTGAGCATTTCAAGCTGTCCGTTCCCTACCGCGACACCTATGCCTATACGCTCAAACAGGCTCGTGAACTGATCAATTCCGGTCAGCATTCTTTGCTTCTTGATAATATTCTCAGTAAATACAAGACACTTGAAGAAGAATATGACTTTGTTCTCTGTGAAGGAACCGATTTTAAGGGCAAGGACCCGGCTTTCGAGTTTGACCTCAATGCGGACATCGCCGCCAACATCGGTTCGGCCATGCTCGTGGTTTCATCCGGGCGCGACAAAACACCTGACGAAGTTGTCAGTGTCACCCAGACCACTCTCGACACTTTGGCAGACAAGGGAGTGGAGTTCGTTGCCTGCGTGGTCAATCGTGCTCCTGAAGGGATGACCGATGAGATGGTCGGCCATCTCGAGAGCAAGACGCGCAAGCAGCCCATGCCTGTTTATGTCATCCCGGAGGACAGAACCCTTGGCAAGCCGTCCATTGGTGACGTCAAACGGTGGCTGGATGCCGAGGTCCTTTACGGTCACAGCGGTCTTCAGGGATTGGTGGACAACTATGTGGTCGCGGCCATGCAGATCGGTAATTTTCTTGAATACATCAAGCCCGGCAGTCTGATAATTACACCGGGCGATCGTTCGGATATCATTTTGTCGAGCCTCGCCTCCCGGTTGTCCAGTTCATATCCTGATATTTCCGGCATTGTGCTCACCGGCGGTTTGCCCATGTCGGTCAATGTCCACAAGCTCATCGAGGGGTGGACCGGTGTGCCGGTCCCGGTCTTGTCCGTCAAGGGTCATACCTATCAGACGGTACAGGAACTCAATCGTTTGTACGGTCGCATCGGGTCCGGTGACCATCAGCGCATCGCCACCGCCCTTGGTGGCTTTGCCCGGAATGTCAATGTTTCGGAACTGCGTGACCGTGTGGTTGAACAGCGTTCCACCCGCGTGACGCCGAAGATGTTCGAGTACTCTCTGGTGGACAAGGCCTCGCGCGATGTGCAGCGCATTGTCCTGCCTGAAGGGGCGGGAGAGCGTATCCTTCGCGCTACTGACATCCTGTTGCGGCGCGGTGTGGCCGAGATTGTTCTGCTTGGCCGCGAGGATGATATTCGAACCAAGGCATCCAATTTCGGCGTGGATATTTCAGGGGCGAAGATCATTGATCCTGCCAAGTCCGACCTGCTGGATGCCTTTGCCGAGGACTACCTTGAAATGCGCAAGCACAAGGGCGTGATCGCGGATGTGGCCTGGGATCGGATGGCCGATCCCATTTATTTTGCCACCATGATGGTCCATAAGGGGTTGGCCGATGGCATGGTCTCCGGTTCGGTGACCACCACGGCCCAGACCATTCGCCCGGCGTTCGAGTTCGTCAAGACCAAGCCGGGACATTCCATTGTCTCGTCCGTGTTTTTCATGTGCCTGAAGGACCGGGTTCTGGTGTACGGCGATTGCGCTGTAAATACCAACCCCGATGCTCATCAGTTGGCGGAAATCGCCATTGGCGCGGCTGAGACGGCACGTCTTTTCGGCATTGAACCAAGGGTCGCCATGCTCAGTTATTCGACTGGTGATTCCGGCAAAGGCGAGGACGTGGACAAGGTCACCGAGGCCACAGCCATTGCCACGAAGCTGATCAAGGAACGCGGGCTGGACTTTCCGATTGAAGGGCCACTTCAGTATGACGCCGCTGTGGACCCGGACGTGGCCAAAGTCAAGATGCCTCAGTCTGACGTGGCCGGGCAGGCGACAGTCTTTATTTTCCCTGATTTGAATACCGGCAACAATACCTACAAGGCCGTTCAGCGGGCCGCCAATGCCGTGGCCGTCGGTCCGATCTTGCAGGGGCTGAACAAGCCGGTCAATGATTTGTCGCGTGGCTGTCTGGTGCCGGATATTGTCAATACCGTTGCCATTACCGCCATTCAGGCACAGGCCGAAAAGAGCAAGTAAATGAAAATATTGGTCATTAATTCAGGAAGTTCTTCTATCAAATACCAGCTTCTTGACATGGAGGACGAGTCTGTTCTCGTTTCCGGTCTTGTGGAGCGTATCGGCGAGGAAAAGGGTGACCTTACGAACAAGGCCTTTCCCGGCACGGACAGGGAAGTGGTTACTGAAATCGTGCATCCCATCCCGGACCATAGCACGGGTATGCGGCTTGCCATCGAGCTGATAGTTGACCCGGACAAGGGCGTCATCAAGGACAAGGGTGAGATCGGGGCCGTGGGTCATCGCGTGGTGCATGGCGGTGAGGATTTTCACGAACCCATTGCTATTACGGACGAGGTGATTGCAGCCATCAAGGCCAATGTGCCTCTGGCTCCCCTACACAATCCGGCCAATCTGGACGGTATCCGTGTTGCCATGGAGCTGTTCCCCGGAGTGCCGCAGGTGGCGGTTTTTGACACCGCATTCCATCAGACCATTCCGCCACATGCCTATATGTATGCGTTGCCGTATGAATTGTACGAGAAGGACCGGGTGCGCCGGTACGGGTTTCACGGAACTTCCCATAAATTCGTGGCGGGCGAGTGCGCCAGGCTGCTCGAAAAACCGTTTGGGCAGTGCAATCTGATTACCGTGCATCTGGGCAACGGTTGTTCCATGACCGCCATTAAGAATGGCAGGAGCGTTGATACATCGCTCGGCATGACCCCCCTTGAGGGATTGGTCATGGGTACTCGTTCCGGTGATGTTGACCCGGCCATTCACGCTTTTCTGGCGCGTAACAAGGGGATGGATATCGACGCGATCGACGCCATGCTCAATAAGGATTCCGGCCTTAAGGGGCTGTGCGGCATGAACGATATGCGCGACATTCACGCGGCCATCGAGCAGGGTGATGAGAAGGCCAGTCTCGCTTTTAATGTTCAGACCTACCGCAATCGTAAGTATATCGGTGCGTACATGGCCGTGCTTGGGCGGGTGGATGCCATCGTATTCACGGCTGGTATCGGCGAGAACGATACTGTTGGGCGGCTTGAGTCCACCAGAGGGCTGGAGAGCTTCGGCGTGAAGATCGACGAGGTTGCCAATGCGCGGCGGGCTGCCGGGCCATTGAAGATCAGCACTGACGACAGCACCGTTGTGGTCTGGGTGATTCCGACCAATGAGGAGCTGGCCATCGGACGTGAAACAGAGCATATCCTGACCCGTAAATAAACCATTTTTGAGGCTGGATAAGCCATTTTATGAACACGGAGGTGGAGATGATGCCTCCCACGGAAATTTTGTGTCGGGAATATGAAGGAGTAAGCGTGTTTTGTCGGCATTGATGGTGACAAAACAGTGGTTTGTGATTATTATGGTTTAAGTCGATTAATATCGTTTGAATGGCTTGAGTCTTATCATGCTTAAATTGTTGTAACTATATTTGAAAGAGGCTGTAAGATGGTCAGACACATCGTCATGTGGACTTTGAAAGAGGAAGCCGAAGGAGCTGTCGCCAAGGATAATGCGGCAAAAATGAAGACAATGCTTGAGGCATTGAAGGGACAGATAGAAGGGCTCAGGCATATTGAGGTCAGTTATGATATTATTGCTGCCGATCCTGAGTGCCATATTGTTTTGTGTTCCGAACATGATGATAATGACGCCCTGAATTTTTACCAGAACCACCCTGAACATCAAGCATGTACCCCTTTTGTAAAGAAGGTGACGTCTGGTCGAAAGGCTGTCGATTATGAAGTTTAGTCAGGTGTTAGCCTGCTGGATCGGGCCAGGAATCCGGTTTCTGAGGTAAGATACTGACGTTGTGAATCCGGAAAGTGAGTGATTGATACGAAAGCAATCACGCCAGGAGGATGTCATGTCCATGCGTTACGATCAGGAGAGGAAACGAATTATCTGCCGTTGGGAAGAGCCGACCAGAATTGTAATGAACAAGAAGGAAGGGTTTATCAACCGTTCCCGCATGATCACAGTCAAGGTGAACGACAACGGCAAGTTGAATAGCAAGGATACGCGGCGACATAAAAAGCACCCGTTGTTTCCGCAGATTACCAGATTCAACAAGATGCTCAACAAGATTGACTGCTTGCCCGGCCAATGCACAGGACATAAGTGCGCCATTTGCGGTTCGGAAGAGGGCGTTAGTCCGAGTTTCGATGTGAAAACACAATCCGTCATCTGGCGGTGCAGGGTGCATCTCGCCAATTCACCCAAGGTGGACGCGTAAAGAATTCAAGTTACCAATGAAAGGGTCCTGCCGTTGTCTGGCAGGACCTCTTTTTTTAGGATATGATTCGAGTTGGTTTTGGTATATATTAAAAGGTGATTGGCAGGGGGAAGTTCTTGGCCGTTTGGAAAACTGGCAGATGAGAAATTCATGACAGACTCAATTGTTTTTGCCGCTGAAGGGAACGACTTTGCCGGAGTCGAGTCCGGTGTTGATGAGTTCGGGACCTGGAAGATCATGATTGTGGATGATCAGAAGGATGTCCACACTGTGACCCGTCTGGTGCTGGAGGATTTTGCTTTTGAAGGGCGCAAGGTGACCTGCATCAGCGCCTATTCCGGCGAGGAGGCCAAGGAACTTATTGTCAGGCACCCTGATACGGCGGTGATGCTCCTTGATGTCGTCATGGAAACGAGCAAGGCTGGCCTTGAAGTGGCGCAGTTCATCCGTGCCAAGGCTTTGAACCGGTTCGTTCGGATAATTTTGCGGACAGGCCAACCCGGTGAAGCCCCGGAGCGGGAAGTGGTCACAGAACTGGATATCAACGATTATTGCCAAAAAACAGAACTTACTTCTGACCGGCTGGTGACAGCTGTGATTACGGCTATTCGTTCATATCGGGACCTGAAGACTATCGACGAAGGACGGCGGGGATTGCACCTTCTCGCCATGGCTGTTGCTCATCAGATTCGTAACAGGACCATTGCCATCTCCGGGTTTGCCAACCTGATCAGGAAAAAGGCTTCCGACTCTCCTGATGTGGCCGAGCATATTTCGACTATTCTTCATGAATCATCGCGTCTTGAGTCCATGGTCAAGGACGTGACCAACTATGCCTCCCTTGAAATCGGCGAGGTTGTACCAGTTGGTATTCGTGATCTCCTTGAGGATGCCATGGACGGGATTGACAAGGGGCTTGAAGCGATCGGGCAGACTGTGGAGTGGGATGCATTTTGTCCGGATCAGACCGTGTTTGTTGATCCGCGGTTGTCTGTACTTGCCTTTGAAGCCATCATGCAGAATTGTGTTGATTTCACGAACGGGAAGGCAAAGGTGAAAGTTACGGTGGCACCCGGACGTCTGGCCTGTGTAGTCAAGGTGACTGATTTCGGGAGCGGCATTATAGAGGACGATTTGTCCCATGTGTATGATCCGTTTTTTTCGCTCAAGCCGAAAGGTTCGGGCATGGGACTTTGCATCGTCAGGAAGGTTGCCATGGAACATCAGTGGGACCTCGCCATTGAGAGCACGCTTGGTGAAGGAACAACGGTTAGCATTGTCATTCCACGCCGCGAATTGACCGGACTTGGCAGTTAGTTCTCAGACTGCCGGAGAGAGTCGCTATTGCAGAAAAAAACGACCGCTGAGGCTTGGCTTCAGCGGTCGTTTTCTATTGTCGATTCAGTCCTGGTCTACAGAAGGTAGTAGGTGGCGGCGAGGCCAGCCAGGGACATGGTGATGGTGTACGGCAGGGCCAGAACGATCATGCGTCCATAGGAGAGGCGGATGACCGGAGCCAGAGCCGAGGTTAGCAGGAACAGGAATGCGGCCTGACCGTTGGGTGTTGCAACCGAGGGAATGTTGGTGCCGGTGTTGATGGACACGGCCAGCTTGTCGAACTGGTGCATCAAGGCTCCGGCCTGATCGGCTGCTGCCTGGGGCAGAGTGGCGAGTACGTCGACGCGGAGTATCTCCGTGGAGGTCAGCTTTTCCATGAGTGCCACGCCGGTCATGCCGATATCGGGTATTGCGCCGAGCAGGGTCTCGAAGTGCATTTTTGTTTCCGATATATACACGGTCGCAACAAACACATTGTCCGAGATCATGGAGAGCAGACCGTTGGCGATGTAGTATGCGACCAACTGCATCTGGCCCTCGAAGCCAAGGACGTAATGCATGACCGGGGCGAACAGATGCTGGTCATGGATGACACCGACGATGGTGAAGAAAACAACCAGCAAGGCGGTGAAGGGCAGGGCTTCTTCAAATGCCGGGCCGAGTTGATGTTCGTCGATGAATCCGTTGAAGGCGGTCAGCAGGACGATGACGGACAGGCCGATGATACCGACGGCGGCCAGATGGAAGCCCAGGGCCAGGATCAGCCAGATGCCTACCAGAGCCTGAACGATCAGCTTGACCTTGCCGCGCATGCCGCGTTTTTCTTCCATCTCGATGGCTGTTTCAAGCAGGTGGGATCGGATATTTCCGGGCATTTGCACGCCGTATCCGAACAGTTTGAATTTTTCGACAAGGATGCAGGTCAGCAGGCCGGTTGCCAGGACCGGCATGGATATTGGGGCAACCTCGATGAAGAATTCTGCAAAACTCCAGCCCATCTCTGATGCGATCAGCAGGTTTTGGGGTTCTCCCACCAGAGTGCAGACACCGCCGAGCGCGGTTCCGACCGCGCCATGCATCATCAGATTGCGTAGGAAGGCACGGAATTGCTGAAGTTCTTCGCGTTTTTGTTCTTTTAGGGTTTTGTCGCAGCCCAGATCATGATCGCTGCCCATATCCTTGCCCGAGGCGAACCTGTGGTAGACGTTATAGAAGCCGTAGGCCACCGCGATGATCACGGCGGTGACGGTCAATGCGTCCAGGAAGGCGGACAGGAATGCGCCCGCAAAGCAGAACAGCAGCGAGATGATGATCTTTGAGCGCACCTTGGTCAGGATGCGGGTGAAGGTGAATTGCAGGAAGTCCTTCATGAAGTAGATGCCCGCGACCATGAAGATCAGGAGCAGGATTACTTCAAAGTTGGTCAAAGCTTCGTTATAGACTGTTTCGGGAAGGGTCAGGCCTATGAGTACGGCCTCCATGGCGAGCAAACCACCTGCGGGCAGGGGGTAGCATTTGAGCGCCATGGCCAGGGTGAAGATGAATTCTCCGATCAAGACCCAACCCGTGATGAACGGACCAGCCGTGAGCATGAGGATGGGGTTTAGGACAAGGAAGGCGACAATCGTCAGTTTGTACCAGTTTGGCGCGCTGCCCAGGAAGTTTTTTCCGAAAGCTTGTGTTAGTGTGTGAGCCATTACAGTTTCTCCTAAAATCAAAGTAAATATCGTTGATGTTACCGCCAGGAATTTGGCGATCGCATGTGGTCTATATGTTGTGACGGCGTTTATGCAGAGTCGCCGATAGTCATGGTCGGGAACATGCCTTCCTCAGCTCCTGCCAGGAAGGGCTGGAAAAGATTGAAAGACACACTTTGAGTTTTCTGGGCATGGCCTCTGGTTTTGTCCGAACCGTCGAAGTAGGCTCCGTTTTCTTCCAGAATATGCTCGATGCGATGCTGGAAGGCGGCCACAAACTGGTCTCCGTCGCCACGGAAAGTCAGGTTGCCGAGGTCGAGTTCCTTGAGTTTGGCGAACTCGTCAAGGGCGATACATTGGGTTGCGAGATCGTCTTGTTTGGTGATGTAGCCCCAGACAAGGCTTCCTTCGGGAATGGTAATGGGTTCGGTCGCATCGATGATAGTGTGGGGCATGACGATGGACTTGGCTCCAACGGTAATCTTTGCATTCTCACTGCCGCGCAGGAAGGAGTTGAAGCCGGTGAAGACCTTGCGGCCAAGATGACTGTGGATGACTTTGCCGCCGTGGGCGGTGACGTTCATGCCATCGTATTTGGAATTCAGGATATAACAGTTTTCCTGCGCATTGGCACCGGTGCCGAGTGTGGAATCCGCAATGTATGCCCGCTGGGCCACGAGCGAGTTTTCACCGATGGCACAGTTTCCCTTGACCACGGCGTACGGGCTGACAAAGGCGTTTATTGGTACATCCATGGGCGGGTCCGGGAGTACTGCGGAGTAGATACTAGCGAAATCATTTTGGCGCTCTCTCAGGAAAACAGAGAATTCACCGGATAATTTACCGCTTTTATCCAAGGATACGTACTTTTCGACAACGCCTTTCGGGTATCTGTAATCGAATTCGAAAAGTCCTTCATAATAAATCCAGATGTGGCCGGGATCAATGGTTCTGCGGGACAGATCTCCTGCCTGCACATAGGAATAGTCGCCCACTACGCAATTGTGCATGATTGAAAGATCGATGGTCGCAAAGGGGCCGAGATAGACACCTTCCGTGGTGGTGCCATGGATGTTGGAATAATGCATGGCAACTGTATTCAATATTTTGAAATATTCAGGGATTTCCGGATTTTTCGAATGGTTATGAACCAGCGTCTTGATCAGGAAGCTGTTGGTGATCTGAATGATTTCATCTTGGTAAAGTTTGGTTGAAATACCGTTAAATTCGACAACGGTGCCTTTGTCCTTGAGCTCATCTCCCCGGACATCGCTCTTGTAGAGAACGGAGCGATCCACTTCACATTTACCAAGGAAATACGTGCCGCCCAGATTACTTTTCCTGAAGCGGAAGTAAAGAGGGTGGTCAGTGGTCAGGGCGTAGAATGCGTAATAGTGAGTTAGTTTGTCGGCGGGGATGGCTTCCTTAAGGAAAATTTCCACGTCAACATTCATGGTTTTGAGGTTTACGTTCACTCTTGAGGCTATGTGGTCAATAAGTTCATTGAGTTTTTCCATGGTTCTCCAATGGCTTAATGTTTTCTAAGTCGAGTAGAGCTGCCGAGTATATTGTCTACCCGGTAGCTCTATTTACTAGTTATTGCTGCTTTCGTCTAGCCACTGGCTATGGTTATGGGCATGCCCATGAGCGGCCAGAGGACCAGACAGGCAAAGCCGACCACGATCATCAGTATGATGCTCGTCGGGACACCCCATTTGAAGAATTCACCGGTGGTGAACTTACCTGAGTCATAGGCGATGGCATTGGGGGCCGCGCCGACCAGAAGCAGGAAGGGCATACCGGCCACAACCAGTGATGCGTACAGGATTACCTCAGGGGATACACCAAGGTAGGGTGCAATGACCAGAGCCACTGGCAGTGATATGGCAATGGCTGCGACGTTCATGATGAAGTTGGTCATCATCATGACGAAGAAGGCAATGGACATGACGAACACGAACCAATGGGCTTCCTGGAACATGACCAGCCAGTTGACGGCCATCCACTTGGCCGCGCCGGTCTCCCACAGACAGAAGCCGATGGACATGGCCCCGGCGAACAGCAGGATGATGTTCCACGGGATGTCTTCCAGATCCTTGATGCCGAGAATCTTGAAAACAAAGAAGAGAACCGAAGAACACAAGATGATGGCGGTCTTGTCTATCGCTCCGAGGGCGGGGATGAAGGAGCGCAGGCTCATGATGATGATGACGATGATGACGATGAGCGCGGCCATTATTTCATCGCGGGTCAGGCGGCCCATCTTGGCATTGAGCTCACGGGCCTTTTTGCGCAGGCCGGGGATACGGTCCTTTTCCGGCTTCATGAAGATCATGAAGAATCCCCACAGCAGGAAGATCATCAGCCAGCCAATGGGGGCCATGTAATATGATAACTCGAAGAAGCCGATATCGACATTGACGATTTCCTTGTAGAAACCGAGTGCCACCGCGCCGCGGGCTGCGCCGAGCAGGGTGACGATGGAGCCGGCTCCAGCCACGTATGCCATGCCTATGAACAGCCCCTTGCCGAATTTGGTGGGCTTGTCACCTTCGCCGTACAGGGCATAGATGGCGATCAAAAGCGGGTAGATGGTGGCTGCTACCGCAGTGTGGGCCATGATGTGGGTCAACAGGCCGGTGACGACAAAGACGCCGAGATAGATCATGGACGTTCGCTCTCCCACGATATCAAGCATCTTGTACGCCAGCCGTTTGGTCAGGCCGGTCTTGGTGAAGACCAGACCGATCATGATCGATGCGAAGATGAACAGGACGGACGGGTCCATGAAATCCTTGAACGCGACCTTTGCGGGACGGATGAAGAACATGACCTGCAATATGCCGATCATCAGGCTGGTGATGCCGATGGGGACGACCTCGAAGACCCACCATGTACCGGCCAGCAGGAAGACCGCGATGGCTCCCTTGGCTTCCTTGGACAGGACAAAGTGCTCGCCCATTGGATCGATTGCGTCCGGCCATGGCGAAGAAGAATAGACTATAGTGAACAGCAGGATACCGGTGAACATGAACACCAGGCGTTTCCAGTCGAATGCGGATGTTGTGGCTTGAGCCGTCTCCATGGTTTCCTCCTCAGGTAAACCTCGAAATATGCTTATTGCTCGCAGGCGCAGGCAATCATGCGTTTCTTGATTTCATCAAATACGTTCACCAGCCGAAGAATTCCCGTTATTTCGCCATTTTTACGGATGATGAGCGGCTGCTGGGTTCCAACGACATAGTGGTGCAAGGCATATTCCAACTCATCGTCTTCATTGAGATAGTCCGTAATATCAGGAACGTGCATGATATCGACCACGCTGGTGGTACACCCTTTTTTACACAGTTCGCTCAGCGAGGAGGTCCACAGGCCGAACTCCTTGAAGACATCGCCGACATATCTGCTGGTTAGCGTGGCCTTGTAGCGGTCATGAGTGTCCAGTTTTTTGTAACTGGGTTCCAGCGCACGAAGGATGTCGGTCATGGTCAGTATCCCCTTGAGATCGCCGTTTTCATCGACGATCAGGATATCCCTGTGCTTGCTTTCAGTCAGGGAAACGATGACATCGCTTAGTTTTGCATCTGTTCCGAGCGTCGAATATTCGCTCAGAGGAGTCATCAACTCTTTGATTTTCATGGTATCATTCCTCCCAAAAAGTGTGTTTTACGTATGATCCCGATATCAGGTTTTTCCTTTGGGTGATATGGCATCAAGTTTTTGTAAAAGTTCCTCAAGATCCACAGGAGAGCCGACTTCGTCGAACGCGCCATGCTTCATTGCTTCGATGGATAATTGAACATCGCCGGAATGGTTGATGAGCATGACTTCGGTTTCCGGGCAATCATGCCTGATTTCCCTGAGAAAAGACAAGAGAGCCTGCCTGGGACTTGAGAGTCCCACGAGCACGGCATCCATTTGTCCCTGGCAGGCAAAGAGACGGCCTTCCTTGGTGTCGTCGGTCACAGTGACCGTCAACCCGTGTCTGGAGAGCCGTTGGGCCAGATTCTCCCGAAAACTGTCATCCACATCAACAATCAGCACTTTCATAATGCCCGGTCAATCCTTGTGATTAGGTTGCATCAAAATAATGCAACTGAAACCCTTTAAGGCAATGTGTGTGCCAAGGAACGTAATATGAGTTAATTCAGTATATTAGGAATTTTGCACAGAATAGATCAGACTTGGTGGGTGCGTTTTGAAACGTTTTAGAACGTGTTGCTCTAGAGTATATGTGTCAAGATGGAACGAAATGAAACTATTTTGTGTTCTGCGGGTAGAAACACATGCCCGGGGAAAGTTTTCCGGCGAGGTAAGATTCAAGGACGGTATCCACAGGGCCGCAGATGTCGTCCATTACTTTTGCCCCTTTCCATTCAAGGAAGTCGTGGTATTCGCTTTCGATGCCAGCGCAGATAACGGTCTGGATGCTTTCGCTGATGGCAAGGCGGCACATGGTCTCCGGCGATGCGTGGTCCAGAACCACGACTTTTTCCCTGACGGTATCCAGGGCTTTGGTCTTGCGTATCAGGGTCACAATAAGCACATCGGTCGCCAGATCGAAACGTGGAGCGACATCATTGTCGCGCAGGGGGATGAGTATTTTTTCCATGTCGATTGTCCTACTCGATGCCGAAGTGTTTCATCTTGCGCCACAGGGTGCTTCGGCCCCAGCCAAGGATTTCGGCGGCTTTTTGTTTCCTGCCACCGGTTTTGAGCAGGGCATCGAGGATCATTCTGCGCTGTACATCTTCCCAGCTCTCTTTTTTCGTGGGGTTGGAGAGGGGCTGGAGAGGCAGTGGTGCCGATGATTCCCCCTGCCCGGTTTTTTCAGCCAAGGCGGTCTGTTGAGGGGTATGCAGCAGATATCCGGGCAGGTGGCGGATGCGGATACTTTTTTCGTCACAGAAGTTGATCGCATATTCTATGAGATTCCTCAGTTCACGGACGTTGCCCGGATAGGCATAGTCCTGCAATATGGTTGTGGCATTCTGGGAGAATCCTTCCACCTTCTTGCCAAACCGGGCCTGAAACATCTTCAGGAAATGGTCGTGAAGCATGAGGATGTCCTCGCCCCGTTCCCTGAGGGGCGGCAAGTGCAACCTGATGACATTCAGGCGATAGAGAAGGTCCTGGCGGAATTGTTTGTTTCGGACCATGTCTTCGAGGTCGCGGTGGGTGGCGACAATGATGCGGACATCCGTATGGAATCCCTTGGTCCCGCCAAGCGGATAGACGACCTTGTCGTCAAGGAAAGAGAGCAGCTTGACCTGAAGCGGCAGCGGGAGGTCTCCGATTTCCGTGAGGAACAAGGTGCCGCCGTGGGCCAGACGGAACCGTCCGGGTTTGTCGTGGTCCGCGCCGGTGAATGCGCCTTTGGTGTGACCGAAAAGCTCTGATTCGAGCAAGGTGTCGGGCAGTGCGCCACAGTTGATCTTGATGAACGGGCCTTTGCTGCGGTCGGATGCATTGTGAATTTCTTCGGCCAGCAGGTCTTTGCCGGTGCCGGTTTCGCCGGTGATGAGTACAGAGGAATCGGTTTGCGCGATGCTTGGGACCATGGCAAAAATTTTCTTGATCTGAGGACTGTTGCCCACCAAGTCGCCCAGGCCGAAAACTCCGGTCGTGGTCTCATTTAAGGTGTGGCTGCCCCTGATTGCAATGGTTTCGACGATGCCGCCTGCATCACCATCTTCATTGATGAGCGGGGATACGGTCAGGCGAACAGGTATTTTTCGCCGTTCCCGGTTGATGATGTCCGCGTCAACGTTTCTGGTCTGCATCTTGTCCCAGCCGACCATGACCGGGCAATCCTTCATGCAGTAGTCGCACCGGAGGGCGTGCAGGCAGCCCAGCCCGACAACTCGTTCCCGGTCAACGCCGGTCAATGTTTCGTAGGCCTTGTTAACCAACAGCAACGTGCCGTGTGGGTCCATGATCGCCACACCCAGCGGCAGCTCATCAAGCAGGGCAGAGAGGCTGTTCGTATCCGGCAGCATTTTCATGAGCGATGTCGGGTCGAGCGTGGTCATGGGTGGTCGTCATTCCTGGGTTGTTGAAATACGTTTCAGGGGTGAACCATAATGAAACGTCCGGTGGAAAACAAGGTGGGTGTGTTCATTATATTGCACAGTTCTGGTGTAGCTTCTGCAATACGAGTACCCCGGCTCCGCGGGCGTAATTTTCTTCCTGCCAGGGGCTGATGACGAGCTTGGGTGTGGTGCGGAATATTTTTGAGTTGCATGTCCTCATGGCCTGGGCCAGAGGTGCGAAGAGCATGTCTTTTGCCAGGTTGCTCTTGCCCGTGATGATGATGGTCTCCGGGTCCAGAATGCGGGTCAGGTCCGCAATTCTCTGTCCGAGGATTGTGCCTGCGCTGGTGAAAATTTCCTGCAATACTTTTTCGCCGTTTTCAGCGGCATTGATAACGTCTTCAAGAGTGATCTGGTGGTTGTTCGGTGGTTGCCAGTGGCCGGTGCGGGCTGCTTTTTGTGCTTCCTTGAGGATGGCGTGGGGGGAAGCCATGGCCTCGAGGCAGCCCTTCATGCCGCATCGGCAGGTGGCCTCCCGGGAATCGCCCCTGACATGACCGAATTCTCCTGCTATTCCTTGCCATCCTCGTACGAGAGCACCGTTGACATACAGGCCCAGTCCTATTCCGTGCTCCAGTGTTATCACCAAAAAGTTATCGACACCTTGTGCGGCGCCGAACCAATGCTCGTAGATGGCCAGTGTGTTGGAGCTGTTCTCGATGAATGTCTGGAATCCGGTTTTCTTTTCGACCAAATCCTTGAATGGAACATTGGTCCAGTCAAATCCTTTGCTGAAGCCGGGATGAAAATGGATCATTCCTTCGTCCGAGTTGACCAGGCCCGGTATGCCGAGTCCAAGGCCGGAAATATCCTCAGGAATGAAACCGTGCCGAATGCAGCAGGTCCTGACCGTCTCTGCAACCCGGTTGGCGATTTCGTCGGGAGTGGTAATGGTTTCATCGAGGGCCAGGGCGTGTGAACCCATGACTCGCGCTTCCAGATTGATGACAACCACACTGATTTTGCCTGAAGATATGTAGGCCCCGGCGACGAAGGTGCCGTCCGGATTGAGTGCCAGGAGAATGGGAGGACGCCCGGTATGTTTGCCCGGTGCTGCTTTTTCGAAGATCAACCCTTCGTTGATGAGTGCGGCGGTGATGTCCGTGACAGTGGATTGGGCCAGACCTGTTTGCGCGGCAATCTCCTTGCGGGAGATATCTCCCTGCAATCGGACTGTTCGCAGCACGTTATCCCGGTTCATGGCACGCATGAGGTTTTTATTTGCAACCCGCACTCAGTTCCCCTCTCTGACAGATATGTTCGTATAGTCGGAGGTTGGGAATTTTACAACAGGCGAATTGCCTTGAAATAACACAGGCCGCCGGGAAAACCTGGAGGCCTGTGTGCTTGATTAAAGGAAATCGTTATTTCCAGGCGTTGCCATTTGGTCCGAATACGTGGATTTTTTCGGTCCGTGCGGTCAAATGGATTGTATCACCGGTGGTTGCCAGGCTGGTTCCGGGCGAGCTTGCGATGATGGGGGTGCCGTCGGAAAGAGTACAGTAAAGGTAACTGACATCTCCCAGACGTTCTACCACGTCTACTTCGGCCTTGAGCAGACCTTCTGCCGTTTCGGACAGCAGCAGGTGTTCCGGGCGGATGCCGATGGTAGCCTCATCCTTTTCGTTGGCTGGAGTGTCGTGGTTGAAGCTCACGAGCTTGTCATCCGGCAAGCGGATTTCCACCGCGCCATCCTTGACCGATGCCACTGTGCCCTTGAGGAAGTTCATCCTGGGTGAGCCGATGAAACCGGCCACAAAAATATTGGCTGGGCTGTTATACAGATCCAGCGGTGCGCCAACCTGTTCCACGCGGCCATCGTTCAGAACCACGATCTTGTCGGCCAGGGTCATGGCTTCCACCTGATCGTGGGTGACATAGATGATGGTGGCGTCGAGCTTCTTGTGTAGTTTGGCGATCTCGATGCGTGTCTGGACGCGCAGGGCGGCGTCGAGGTTGGAGAGCGGTTCATCGAAAAGGAACACCTTGGGGTTTCTGACGATGGCTCGGCCAATGGCGACGCGCTGTCGCTGCCCGCCGGAGAGTTCTGCCGGATGGCGGGACAGGTAGTCGGTCAATTGCAGGGTCTGGGCGGCCTTGCGCACCCGGCTGTCGATCTCCTGCTTGCTGTGTTTTTTGAGCTTCAGGCCGAACGACATGTTTTTGTAGACCGTCATATGCGGATACAAAGCGTAGGATTGGAAGACCATGGCAATGCCGCGTTCGCGTGGTTGAACGTCATTGACCAGTTCTTCGTCGATGAAGATATCGCCAGCCGTAACTTGTTCCAGCCCGGCTATGACCCTGAGCAGAGTGGATTTTCCGCAGCCGGATGGCCCGACGAAAACGACGAATTCGCCATCTTTGACGTCCATGTTCACATCGTGGAGGACTTTGACTTTTCCAAACGATTTGTCGATGTGCTTCAATTGGATATCAGACATGTTCTTCCTTTATTTGACCGCACCGGCGGTGATGCC
>JAFLJW010000149.1 GCA_022712815.1 Pseudodesulfovibrio sp.
TATAAACATTTGAGTTTCTTGAAGGAAGAGTCCTCCCTTGTCAGCAGGATAGAGGAAGACAAGGCTGCTCTTGCCCGCTCGAAATCCATGCTGACTGCTGCCAATGAGCGTTTGGACCAAATTTACAATACATTTCATGAGGAAGTGCAGGAATCACTGCGTAAATCCCGAAGGGAACTTTTGGAGTTTTCGCAACGACTCAGAAAGATGTCAGATAGCTTGAATCGGACGGTTATCAGGTCTCCAGCCAATGGTATCGTCAAATCCATCTATATCAGGGGGGAAGGAGAAGTCGTCCAGCCCGGTATGACTATCCTCGATATCGTTCCGGCAGGGGATAAACTCGTCATTGAAGCGCATTTGGCTCTGGGCGACATTGGATATGTGCAGCCGGGGCAACCGGCAACGGTCAAGCTGGCAACTGGTGATGCCAGAATGTTCGGCAATCTTGATGGGATTGTGACGCATATCAGCCCGGATGCGATCACAAAACCGGAAGAAGGGACATTCTACAGGGTTCTGGTCGAGACAGAGATCGATCGTTTTGAAAGGGATGGGCGACGCTACCAGCTATACCCCGGCATGCGGGTGCTGGTCGGGAGCAAAACCGGTGAGAGAACTGTCATGGAATACTTACTCTACCCGTATTTTGATAAGCTGTATCGAGGTTTTCATGAGCGTTGATCCGGGTGTTTGTCTTTAAGGGTTGATTCCCCTCGGTGTGGGCCAATAGGTCAGATATTTTTATAGATCATCGCGCAGCCCAAGATAAATACGAGAACGAAAGCAAGCTTTTTGTAGCCATGATCTGATATCCGGGTGTACGCAAGTGTTCCCAGAAAAATTCCGATTGCAAGAGATGGCAAGGATATCAGGAACAGATGCATGACTTCTTGCGTGATGAGGCCTGAATAGGCATGAGTCATGGAAATCAGTGCTCCCGAAATTGCAAAATAGAAAGTGAGTGTCGCTTTGGCCTGATTTTTTGACCATGGTTGTATGGTTGAATAAATAATGACAGGTGGACCACCGGCACCAATACTCCCCCCGATGATACCGGACAGGAAACCAGCCAGAGCAGTGGGAAAGATGCCAAGGTGTCTGGGGGCCGGTTTTGCCAAAAGTTGATATGAAGTGAAAGAAACCATGATAATACCAAGTGTTATGGCAAGATATTCAGCGGGAATATTCTTGAGAGCGTATACACCCAGAGGGATGCCGGGAATGGTCGCGGCCATGAGGGTGTAAATGCTTTTAAAATTGATCGAACTGCGTAACTGAACGCTTAGGGCCACGCTGATGCAGAGTGCCAGCATGATTATAAGTGGAATACTCGTCTTGATATCTATAAAAAGACCCAGCAGGGGGAGTGCGACAAGGGCGAATCCGAATCCGGTTAATCCTTGAAGAAATCCGGCAACGACAACGATGGATGCAAGTGCGATTGTTTCAAACATGGGGCGAGGCTTACTTTAAATCGTCTTTATTGCCAATTCATTTGGCAGGTGGTTTTCCGAATAAATATAAAAAGAGTTGCCACCAAAAAGGGACAAAGGGTATAAGTATTTCGTAAACAAGGCTGTTACCTAAGTAGTATCATTAATTTCAGGAGGTTGAACTATGGGTGTTGTTATCGATCCAGATGAATGTATTGGCTGTGAGTCCTGTGTGGAAATTTGTCCTGACGTTTTCGAGATGGACGATGATGGAGAAAAAGCCATTGTAATCAATGCTGATGCAACTTCAGATTGTGTTGAAGAGGCTATTGAAACTTGTCCCAATGAGGCAATTTCAAAGGAATAATGTCTTTGGATTTTGATACAAAAGTTGACTTTGTCAACAGTCTGAAAGTGGCCACATTTCGATGCGGCCACTTTTTTTATTTCTTTCCTGTCTTTCGGTCTTTGATATGCTGCATAAAGAGTATTCTGTTTCACAATATGACTCGCCCACCAGTTGGCAACTGTACTATCGGATGACTTTTTCTTTGCAGACCAAAGGAAAATCTTTTGTAATCCCAATTATTATTGTGTTTTTGCAAAGACGGTGCGCAGTTCTTCCACACGCTTGCGATTGGCTCCAAGGTCCGAATATCCGATTCTGGAAGCAGAACGGACCTGAATGAGTCCTTTTTCCTTGTCGTAATAGCATTCCAGATCATCGACAAAACGCATGACCCGGCTGGTGAATTGCGCGTACAAATACGGCCCTTTCATTTCAATAACTTTGCCCCCATACATGGATTCAATGGCGTTCGACAAATCCACCATGACTTTGTCTTCACTGCCATGTGCGGCGATGGGAGCAATTTTGTGATCATCATCGGGCGCTTCGGAATACACGCAATTGGGAGACTCCGGGCAAGGCGCAAAGTGCCCATCACGCATTCCAAGATTATCAGGAGTTTTTGATGAACAGGCCGTCAGAATGAACAGAGCTGAAATCACGACGACTATGAATAAAAACGTATTATACTTCATGCGTTTCAACCTATTTCAAATTCAGCCCCGGGCGCAAGCTTTTTGACAAAAAGAGGATGTGTTTTGCTTATCAGCGTGGGGGGGACCCAAAAGTGGGGCCACCTTACCAATTGAAGCCTACAAGAAGTCGATTTTTCAAATCATGAAAAAAACCTGAACCATCTGGCTCAGGGCTTAATAATTATTCTTGCGCGAATGCGCCTACAAAAAGTTTAGGAAAGGAGATGGGATAGGGGGTCTGGGGGAAAGGGAAGAGGGAGAACCCTTTTCAAATGGTTTCCCTCTTCCCTTT
>JAFLJW010000289.1 GCA_022712815.1 Pseudodesulfovibrio sp.
GATATTCCCTTTGTCGCAATCGGCGGTATCAAGGAACACAATGTGGCCGATGTGGTTAAGTGCGGCGCGAGCTGCGTGGCCCTGGTCACCGAAATAGTCGAGGCCGAGGATATCGGCGAAAAAATCAACGCACTGCGCACAATGATGCAGTCTGCGAAGGAGTAATCATGGAATACACGACCCAAATGGACGCTGCCCGCAAGGGAATCGTCACGCCCCAGATGGAAACCGTTGCCCGCAAGGAAAACATGCGTGTGGAAGACCTCATGGCGCGTATGGCCAAGGGGACGGTCATCATCCCGGCCAACAAGAACCACAAGAATCTGGATGCCGAGGCTGTTGGCGAGGGCATGCGTACCAAGATCAACGTCAACCTGGGTATCTCCAAGGATTGCTGCGATGTGGAGCCGGAACTGGACAAGGTTCGGGCTGCCCTGGAACTGAAGGCCGAAGCCATCATGGACCTGAGTTGTTACGGCAAGACCCAGGAATTTCGCAAACGGCTGATCGAGATTTCCCCGGCCATGATTGGTACTGTGCCCATGTACGATGCCGTGGGATTTTACGACAAGAACCTTCAGGATATCACGGTTGACGAGTTTTTTGCCGTTGTGCAGCGGCATGTGGAAGATGGCGTTGATTTTCTGACCATCCATGCCGGTCTGAATAAACACACCGCCGAAAAGGTCAAGCAGGGCGGCAGGTTGACCAATATCGTCTCACGCGGTGGTTCTTTGCTTTTCACCTGGATGGAGATCAACAATGCCGAAAATCCGTTCTACGAATATTATGATCGCCTGCTCGACATCTGTGAGGAATACGATGTCACCCTGAGCCTCGGCGATGCATGCCGCCCCGGCTGCCTGGCTGACGCCACGGACGCCTGTCAGGTGGAAGAGCTTATCACCCTCGGCGAGCTGACCAAACGCGCCTGGGAGCGCAACGTACAGGTCATGATCGAAGGTCCCGGCCACATGGCAATGAATGAGATCGCGGGCAACATGATGATGGAAAAACGCCTCTGCCACGGTGCGCCGTTTTATGTCCTCGGCCCGTTGGTCACTGACGTGGCTCCCGGTTACGATCATATTACTTCGGCCATTGGCGGGGCCATTGCCGCCATGTCCGGTGCTGACTTCCTGTGTTATGTCACCCCGGCAGAGCATCTTCGCCTGCCCACCCTTGAGGATATGAAAGAGGGCATCATCGCCACTCGCATCGCTGCCCACGCCGCAGATATTGCCAATGGATATCCCGGCGCACGAGACTGGGATGACGACATGGGCCGCGCCCGTGCAGCTTTGGACTGGGAAGGCATGTTCAAGCTCGCCATGGACCCGGTCAGGCCGCGAGAGTACCGCGAATCATCCAAGCCGGAACATGATGATTCCTGCACCATGTGCGGCAAGATGTGCGCGGTGCGTAATATGAATCGAGTCTTGGAAGGCAAAGATATTCAGCTCGACGACTAGAGCCGGAAAAACAAGAATTCCTGATGGGACCGGGTGGGCTGTGGCCTGCCCGGTCCTTTGCATTGTATCCACGATCTGATGCCGTAATCGGCTGGAAATGGAGATTCGCCACAACAGAAAAGGGCTGAAGATATTCAGGCTGCAAACATGATGCGTATGGTCCTGTACACGAGAATTCGGCGTGGCGAACTCTTCCGGTTACAGTGGGATCACATAGATACTGAGCGCGGTTTCATCCGTCTTGTGAACCCCAAAGGTGGCATAGAGAGCAAAATTCCCCTCAATGGCGTTGCAAAGGATTTGCTGGCAAACCATCCCCGGCTTGAATCTAGCCAATACGTTTTTCCGGGACGTGGCGGGAGACAGAGAGTTGATATGTATACTTTGCAAGGGCAGATAGCCTTGATCTTTGAAAAATCAATATTGGACTATGTTTTCAAAGCGTTCCGTATGCCCTTAATTCCGAGGAACAGGGTTAGGGGTTGGCTTGGTGAGGGGATAAAACCTATTTTTTGGTAAAATTCGAAGGCTGCTTCATCCAGCGCATGGACCATCAAAGCCCGTATGCCGGTTATGTCGGCAGCAATAAGGGTGCGCTTCACGGCGTCTCTTACCAGGGCTGGCCCAAAGCCTTGGCCTTGAAAGTCTATGGAAACCGCAAGTCGTCCCAAGACCATGACAGGGATGGGGTCCGGCATGTTGCGGGAGATTGTTCCAGGCGCATTGATTCGTATCACTGCTCCCGCTGCAATGCTGTACCACGCTATTATCTGTCTCCCTTTCGAGACAACATAGGTGCGGGAGGCTCCGGCTTTTTTATTTTTGATGGCACGTTTTTGTAGCCATTGGTCCAATAATGGTTTGCCGCAAGAGAACGTGGCCAAATCCAGATCGGCGTGGATAGGAGTGGGAGCGGTTATTTTCCCCACGGGTCCTGCTTGTTCATGAACTTGACGAAATTTTGATCAGGGGGAGCATCAAGGGCCGCCACAAAGTCGTTCCACTTTTCGTCTGAAACCTGAAATAGCGTCTGGTCCAAAATGACATCTTGCGCTGCTTTCATGGCGTTATTCAGGATAAAAGCCGTTCTGTTCGTGCCGACAATGGCCGCTGCCCGATCAATGAGCGAACGTTTGGAGTCGTCAATTCTTAAACTGATACTGGCAGACATAGTGTCACCTCCGTATATGAAATGTATATACAGGGAGGTGGCATGTCAAGGCGTGATGCCTCAATGCAGGAAGGGAGCGATATGATAACTTGTCCAAACAGTAAGCTGTCGTTGACCATTCATCAGCCAGATCAAGTAGGAATTCTTACAGTTAAGTGAATAGTGTAAAGCTAGTCGGGAAATATCTCGACTAGCTTTACACCACAATCTCATACCTCACATTTCGACCTCCACCGACTTTTTTCAAGGCTCCCAAGTTCACCAGTTCCGTTAAATCGCGTGCGGCGGTTGCTTGGCTGGTTTTGGTCATGCCTCGGTACTTTTTGTTGCTCAAGCCGCCCTCGAAACCATCCGGGTCAGCTTCGAGGAGCTTTTGCAGCATCTTCTTTTGGCGTTGGTTGAAGGGGGCATCCTTGAAGCGTAACCAGAATTGGGTGACTTGGCCTGACTTTTCTATGGCGTGTTCTGATATGTCTATTGCTCTGGAAAAGCATTCCAGGAACCAGAGGAGCCAGTTTGTGATGTCGCAGGTTCCTTTTTGGGCGGCTTCCAGGGCGTCATAATATGCTTGGCGATCATTCCGTATTTGTGCGGACAGGCTGTAGCATCGCAATGATGATTGATCATCCTGGGCCATCGCCATGTCTGTCAGAGCGCGTGCAAGGCGTCCGTTGCCATCCTCGAAAGGGTGGATGGTTACGAAATAGAGATGCGCAACACCGGCGCGGATCATTCCATCCATGGTGCCGTGCGAGGTTCTCCACCACGTAAAGAAATTCTGCATCTCTGTGGCAACATCGGCACCATCCGGCGCGATGAAGTGAACTTTTTCCTTCCCGATGGGACCGGAAAGAATCCGCATGGGCGTTTCGCTGGTTCGCCATTGTGCGGTCATGATTTTCTTTAACCCGGAATAGCCGGTAGGGAAGAGGGCGGCGTGCCAGCCAAAGAGCCGTTCGGCATCAAGCGTATCGTTATGCTTTTCGGCAACATCAAAAAGGATATCCACCAGCCCCTCAATGGCCCGGCTAGTCTTCGGCAATCCCGCATCAGGGAGTCCGAGCCGCCGCGCTACGGACGAACGAACCGTATCAGTATCGAGCTTCACCCCTTCGATCTCGGCAGTTGTCACGGCCTCACGAGTCATGGCGTCCGCTTGCGCCTTCCTGCTCATCTCAAGCCCAAGGCTTTCCGTACGTGCTATGAGCTTGCCTTGCTTCTTGCGACACTGCGCAAGCGGCCCAATGAGTTCGGCACTTTCCCAACGAAATCGCGGCCAATCATTTTGCTGCCAGATATATTTTGCCATCGTCGTTTCTCCATCGGTGCAACGAATAAAGGAGTTAATCGTTTCAAATTTTGATATGAATATAGGGTGTAGATGGATCAATTGCAAGGGTGGGGGGCGAGGCGTTTGCTTCTTGTGGATTAAGGCGGTACTTTCGGCTTTCCGTAAACATGGCTGATCGTCAGTGAAATAAAGCCAATGCGTAGACAACCCAATATCTTGGTTGTATGAGTGGACAACTATAAGGAATCTCATGTTTGAACAGACATTTAAGAATATTGATGACGTGCTCTGGAAAGAAGCCGGATGCTCGTCGGAACTTGATTATACGGAGCAGACCTCGTGGATGCTCTTTTTGAAATATCTGGACGATCTGGAAACGGAACGGAGCATGGAAGCGGAGTTGTTGGCGAAGGATTACAGCTTCATCATTG
>JAFLJW010000352.1 GCA_022712815.1 Pseudodesulfovibrio sp.
TCCTCGGGTTCCAATTGGAACGTTCCTTCTTCAAATGGGACAATGCCGCCAAGGCCGATAAGTGTGCCGCCTTTGCGGAGCATTATGGGGTCATTGTCCTGGCGAAGTACGAAAGGAGGAAGATGTCCTGCGCTGCTGTATCGCACCTCGCCGCTTTTGACGTTGATCACGGCATAGAAGATGGTGAAGTGTTTTTCGAAACGTTCGATTGGAAAATCCTTGTCCAAAGCCTCAAGAACTTTGGACGGAGGTACTGGAGCTTCATTTTCGCTATCGAGAAGATAGCCTGCATGAGGTTGGAGTTGGTGGGCCACTGAGACTGCGGCCATTGCGGATGCTACTCCATGGCCGCTGACGTCCAGAATATAGAGGGCAACATGTTCCGAGTCCAAACTGATGACATTGAACATGTCACCGCCGACGTACTCACTTGGCTGAAATTTCCAGTTGATATGAAATCTATCAATATCCGGCTGACAGCTTGGTAGGAAGCTTTTCTGAATGAAGGCGGCCGCTTTGAGATCTTCTTTAAGAATTTTTTTCTTTTCTTTTAATTCTTCGACAAGTCGATACTGTTGTAATCCTGCATCAAGAGTATTGATCAGCGTTCGCTTGTTGGTAGGTTTTTCCAGGAAACGGAAGATATGTCCTTCGTTGACCGCAGCGAGTGCGGCGCCGACATCGGCGTGTCCTGTGAGCATGATTCGGATAGTGTCCGGTGAAAGGCTTCGGACTTCGATGAGGAATCGGATTCCGTCCATTTCCGGCATCCGCAAGTCTGAAACAACTATCGCGTAAGGTTCCGAACTACTAATTATTTCTAGTGCCTCACGAGGGCTGCTGGCCGTATCTATTGAATATTGCTTTCGCAATAGGGTTTTAAGAGACGCTAAGACTTCTGGCTCATCATCAACAAAGAGGATTTTATCCGACACAATTGACCTTACCTTTTCCGAATGACAACCCAAGCTGCTACAAAAGAACAGACGAGTCTTCTGCATACTCTATTTTTATAAAACAATGCAAAAAAACATTTTTTATTCTAGACTAATCATTATGCAAAATATTGATGAACGAATTGTCCGCAACATCGTCGAAAGCCTGCCAGTAGGCCTGATGGTCATTTCTCCGGAAGGTGACATTGTTACGCATAACGCTGCTCTCTGTTCCATTTTGGATTTAGATGAAGAGAAATTGTCCTCAGCTAGTTGGGCTGAGTTGTTCATCGAAGATGTCGATAGGAACACGGAGTTTAATCAAGTGATCCTCGATGTGATTGAACGGAAGACAGTGGGGATACGGCATATTGTGGCCTATGAGAAAACTGGCGTAAAGCGTCGGAGGTTGTGTATCACCTCGTCTTTTTTACAGGAAGGAGAGGCCCTCATCGGAATTGTCTTCCTCATTGAGGATGTGACGGACAAGTATGATATGCTCGAGAAGGAGAATAACTACCTTCGCGAAATCCAGGGGCTGCAATCCGAGCGGTTAGAGGGGTTGAACAAGCTGGCAATGTCCATGGCGCACCAAATTAGAAATCCATTGATGAGCATAGGCGGAAGCAGCAATCTCTTGCTCAAGAACTTGAGTCTCGACCAGCGGGAGCGCGATCTGTTCGACTCAATCATTTATGGAGCTCATAGGCTTGAATCGATCGTGCAGGCGGCCAGGGCGTTTGCATCAATCGTGGAGCCGCGGCAGCAGGAAGTGTCATTGTCCAAAATCCTGAGGATGAGTTGCGAAAAGGCCAGTGCCTTTTCCGTGAATCTTGGTCGAAGTGTTGCTTGGGAGGTGCCGTCAACCGACGTGCTTTTGCAGGTCGATCCAGACCTTTTTGAAAAGGCGATTTTAGTGTTGCTGTTCAATTCCATTGAATTCAGTGTTGAGAATGAAGTTGCTGTCTCCATTGGAGTCATTGAGCAGGACAATGAAACGCTGATCAGCATCACGGCTCAGGGCATCGGGGTCTCTTCTGAAGATATTCCCTACGTCTTTGACCCGTTCTATTCCACCAAGCCTGACGGGGTTGGAATGGGTCTCACGGTTGCCCGCCGTATTGTCATGGAGCATGGGGGAGAAATAACTTTGACAAGTGTTGCTGGAAAGGGAGCGACGGCAACGATAGTGATCCCTTGTAGCAACTCAAATAGTAATCTGTGCAGTTTGCCATAAGTCATGCCTGTCCGGCTAAGAACCCTTGATATCCGTTGATTACCGCGTTTCGGTTGACTTTATAAGTGCCATTGCCAAGCGGCCCGCAGGATTTTATCAGGCACTCTTCGGCAAGTTCTACCAACGGTGTCAAGCCGTCGCTCCGGGGGGGACAAATTTCGCTTTAAAGGCAAGCTGTTCAGTTTCGATTCTTCCACTGTAAAATTTTGTCTTTCAGCCTTCCCTTGACCAACCATTTCCGTCTTTCAGCCAAGACCATTACACCCACCTGCCTGCAAATACCGAAGCTGCATTGCACAAAAACGAAGCAAGCATGGCCTTGGTCCAGGTCATGCGCAAAAGCGGTTTGTATATGGCACCTTCGACAATGACCGCAAATGCTTCGGCCAGGAGAAAGACTGCCATGCCGATAAGTGAGAATTGCGTCATGAGATACCAGAGAATGGGCAACGTTGCCGTTTGACCGGCAAGCACCGAAAAACCGATGCGAACGGCACCCGATGTTTTCGAGCGGTATCCGAAACGGATGAGCAGAAACATGACTATTATTTCAACACATAAAGTGACGAGGAAGGCCCTGTCGAAATGCCCGATGGTCATGTCTGGTTCGACCATTAACTCTTGTTCTCTCACCTTTTCCATGGCAAGGACACCGCCATCTATGGAGGTGATCCTGTAATAGATATTCTTTCCCGACAAGGGCGAACTTCTCAAAACAAGCTCCTGTCCAACCTCGATTTTTCCATCAAAGCGAGCAATGGATGGATCGTCCAAAAGGGCCTGTCCGTCGAACTCACCACCTGTCTGTAAACGGGATATGGGAACGGCCAGAAGGTGCATCCTGTTGAGTTTGTACCCCTTGTGGAGTCTCCCTTCATGACCGACTTTCGCCTGAGAGCGAACACTGCCCAGTGTTTCCACTTGGATGAATGTGTATTCGGGAAAATCAGCAAGGTTTTCGATAAAGGCAGACACGAATATCGACTTCATGTCCTTGGGAATAATGTCAGCATGGGCCGGACTTGCGGAGCTTAACCAGAGCAAAAGGATAGCAAGCAGTATCTTTTTCATATTTTTGCATACCCCATTTTGTGTCTCTTTGTATACTTTTGCTAATCCTATCCTCGGATATGGATATAATTAATTCGTATGCAATCAGAGGCTTTGTCGCCGGGAGAATGGTGCTTACGGCCATTTCTGGCGCGAGTGAAGTACCCTTGCTATTTCAACATGGTCGGTCACTCGGTAGACAAGAATGTACGACTGGTCGGGGATCACCAGTTCCCGTGTCTCGTTTACTTGGCCGGGCCGTCCCGAATTGGGGAATTGAGTCAGGATTTCAACAGCAGAAAAAAGCCGATTGACCAAGTTCTGGCCTACGTCCTTTTCTTGACTCTTGATGAAGTGTCGCAGGATGGCTGCAATGTCTTGATGGGCACTGACCGCCCATCTAATCAACACTGTAGCCCATCTCTCGTATGGTATCCTTCACCTGTTCATGGTCTACGAGCTTTCCTGCATTCAAATCATCCAAGCCTTGTGCAACTTGCTCTCTGAACCAAAAGTCGTAGTCCAGATAATTGGCGACAGCTTTTTTGATGATGGAAGTCCTGGATTCACCCAAGCCTTTGGCAATTTCGTCCAAGCGGGCCAGAGTCTCTGTGTCGAATCGTGCGCTGATTGATGTCGTTTGCATAATGTCACCTTTTTGTGTGCCACAAATGTAGCACGGTGCAGGGTGGGCAGCAAGGTGTTCTTTATTGGCCGCGCCACTTGTCAGATCGTATTTTTATTTGGTTCACTCGGGTTAGATCAGATCAATCCTTTACAGCCCCTTTAAATATTGCTCAATCAAGAGCGCACATTGCAAACTTTTTAAATCCGACACACGCACGTAACAACACATTAACCACTCCTTAACCCCCGTACTGCTAATACTGGAGTAATTCAGAATGCGGAAAGGGTCGATTGATCTGTTCCGCGACACAAAACCAAACAATTTATGGAGAAGACAAAAACGATGCGTATCAAGACCACATGGCTGTTACTGTTTTTGGCCTTGACCGCCTTGTTCGCCCTCCCCGGGTGCAGCCGCGAAGAACAAGCTCAAGCCAACACGGCACAGCCGCATATACCCAAGGTGAACATCATCACCGTGGAGGCCACCCCCTACAACAAAATTATGGAACTGCCCGGGCGCATATCCGCAGTCAGAAACGCCGAGGTCAGAGCCCGTGTGGCTGGCATACTGCTCAGCCGTAACTTCGAAGAAGGTAGCTACATCGAGAAGGGGCAAACTCTCTTCCACATTGACCCGGC
>JAFLJW010000269.1 GCA_022712815.1 Pseudodesulfovibrio sp.
GATAATGTATGCCAACGATTGCAAACGAGTGGGGCTGGCTTTTACCATTGCCCTGACCTTCATCATATTCGCTTCAGGCGCGTCCGCTCAGACCTTGAATCTTGTGGCGCCCTCCCTTGCCAACGTGTCCGGTGCACTCACGGCCCGTTTTGGTGTCACCGTGGAGGCCCTGCCCATCCTCAAGGGCGAACTGCAAGACGGTGCCGAACTTGTGCTCAAGTGCGAAGCGGAACTGCACAAAGGGAGCGAGTTTTGGTTTGATCAAGGAATTTCCGCTGCTTCCTTTAAGAGTGCGTTGAAGTTTGACTCGCTGACCAGGACCTTTACGATGACCCTGCCGGATCGCAGCCTTCCTTTGCGAAACAGTAATTTCAAACAACTGCTTAAAGAGGGATGGGGAACCATTGAAATGCACCTTGGGTCATGGAGCATGCTTGAGCGGGGGCAGAAATACACCCTTGTGCTGAACACTGCCATGAACGAAAAAGATGCACCCGAAGGCATCTTGAGGTATATCTACTTCTGGTCCTGGGATGCCGGGGCAGACAATTCTTTTCAGCTCGACTTCACATATTGACAGGTTGAGAAATCAAGAGTGCTACATCCATGACACCTGACCCGATTCGTATAAGTTCTTCCAGCCTCAGGGACAAAAAACGGCGCAAGCGGGAATATATCATTGCCGTTGTTTTTCTGGTGGTCATCGTTGTCTTGGGCTGGGCCGAGCTCAAGTATCTGAGCGGCGATTACTACCTTGTTCTCAACCTCCTGATTCTCAACATCGTCTTCCTGCTGGCCATGATTTTTTATGTGGCCAGAAACGCGGTCCGGCTGATACTGGAACGCCGCCGCAAGGTGCTTGGTTCCAAGCTCAGGACACGCATGGTCTTTGCCTTTATCTCGCTTTCACTTATTCCCACCGTTCTCATCTATCTGGTTTCAGTCAAGTTCGTGCAGACCTCTGTGGACTATTGGTTCAAGGGGCAGGTGGAGGAATCCATGGAGCAGGCCCTTGAATTGGGACGCGCTTTCTACGGCTCGGCTCAGGACCGTCTGGAACGGCGCGGCAACAACATGATCACCGAGATCGTGACCAGCAAATACGCCTGGGGCGGTAAGGCCATGGACGGCTATCTGAACAAGAAATTCGACGAATATGATCTGAGTCTGGTGGGCGTCATCACTCCCGAAGGCAACGAGCAGAATACGCATACCTCTGCCCAGTGGAGTCAGTCATGGTCTGAGATCAAGGAGATCATCGACTGGCAAAGCCTGAAGGCTGACCCGCGCTCATGGACCACCATCATTCCCAAACCCGGCAGCGATCTGGTACTCGGCGTCACGCCGGTCGATGAGGGACGAAGTGGGTATCTCGTCATCGGCGAGACCGTGGGGCAGGGGCTTTTGCACCGGCTCGATCAGATCGTGCGTGGTCTGGATGAATACAAAAAGCTCAAGAGCCGAAAATATCCATGGAAAATGAATCTTTACCTGACCCTTGGGGTCATGGCGATGCTCATTATTCTCGGTGCCATCTGGTTCGGGTTCCGACTTGCCAAGGAGCTGTCCGCACCGGTTCAGGCCTTGGCCGCCGGAACCGAACGAATTGCGCGAGGTGATCTGTCCGTGCGTCTGGAGGATCAGTCTGACGACGAGCTGGGCTTTCTCGTACAGTCGTTCAACCGTATGGCCGAGGATCTGGAGCAGAGCCAGATGTCGGTTCAGCAGGCCAACGAGCGACTGGGTCAGCAAAATCAGGAGCTTGAGCGGCGTGGTCAGTATATCGAGGCCGTGCTCAACAACATTACGTCCGGTGTTATTTCCATGGATTCCGAAGGGCGTATCGGAACGGTCAACACCGCGGCTGAGAAGATTCTCGGCGTTCCCGGCGCACTCCTCATCGGCAAGAGGCCTCACAATCTCCTGTCCGGCAATTTCGGAGACATGATGCAAGAGGCTGTGGCCCAGCTTTCCTCCAATCCCGGCACCCTGTGGCAGCGGCAATTGGAACTGCCGGTGCGGGACAAGGTCATCAAGGTACTCGTCAATGTGGTCTCGCTCAAAAATGTGGGAGGACGTGATGCCGGTCACGTGGCCGTGTTCGAGGACATCACCGAGCTTGAGAAGATTCAGCGACTGGCCGCATGGCGCGAGGTCTCCCGCCGCATCGCCCATGAGATCAAGAATCCGCTCACCCCCATCAAGCTTTCGGCCCAGAGACTGCAACGCAAGTACGGCAGCGGAATCAATGAACCGGTCTTTGATGATTGCACCGAATTGATCGTCATGCAGGTGGAGCGGCTTCAGAGGATGGTCTCCGAGTTTTCGGCCTATGCCAGACTGCCTGAAGTGCAGCCCAAGCCTGATTTTCTGGCCTCGCTTCTGGAAGAGGTCACTGGCATGTTCGAGAACACCCACCGTGGAATTGACTGGGAGCTTTCCTTTATCACGCCCATTGATGAATTTCCCTTTGACCATGAGGCCATCCGCAAAGTGCTCATCAATCTGTGCACCAACGCAGCCGAGGCACTCAGGGATGTGGAGGGTGCGCATGTCTTCATCAAGGTTGCACACGACAAAGGCGCGGGGCTGGTTTCCATCACCGTGGCTGACAACGGCCTGGGCTTGCCCAAGGATTCATCGCGCATGTTCGAGCCGTATTACACCCAAAAAAAAGGCGGCACCGGTCTGGGGCTGACCATCGTCCGTTCCATCGTGGCCGACCATCGCGGTCAGGTGCGTGCCAAGCCCAACACCCCCAGAGGCACGGTTTTCATCGTTGAGCTGCCTGATTCTTAAATCGTCGATCAAAAAATTAGCATAGCCGCTTTTTACAGGTAGCTACGCCGTCACAGGATAGTGGCGAAGCAAAAAAACTACGGCCCCGATGGATATCCATCGGGGCCGCTTGCGTACAACAGGAGTTACGAGAGTGTGAATCGTAACTAGTCGTTTAGGGCTTCAAAAACTTTTCCGACCATCTTTTCGCTGGGGGTCAGAGCCTTGTCGCCTGGAGTCCACCTGGCCGGGCAGGCATCTGCCGGGTGATCCTTCAGGTAGTTGTTGGCTTCCATCTTGCGAACCAGTTCGTCGCCGTTGCGGCCCACGTTGTAGAAGTTGACTTCGGATGAAACCAGCATACCCTCGGGATTGATAACGAATGTCCCGCGCAGGGCCAGACCGGTATCATAGTCCCAGACATCGAAGAATCGGGAAATCTCGCCGGTCGGGTCGGCACCCATCTGAAACTTGACGTCCGCCATCATGCGCTCGTCCGTCTTCCATGCCAGATGGGTAAACTTGGTGTCCGTGGACACGGAAATCACTTCGGCACCCAGCTTGACCAGTTCGGCGTGTCTGGAGGCCAGGTCTGCCAGCTCGGTCGGGCAGACAAAGGTGAAGTCAGCCGGGTAGAAGAAAAGGATTACCCATTTGCCAGCCTTGCGCAACGCGCCAAGGTCGACTTCGCCGAATCCGCACTCGGTGGGATCAAAGGTCTCCATGGTAAAAGGTGGGACTTTCTGTCCGACTTTGGCAAATTCCGGCAACGCTTCTTCGTCATGGTCGTGTTCGTGGCTCATAATTTTCTCCGTATCTTAAAAGAGTTATTTCTTTATTGGGAATGATTCCTGTTCTCAGCAGTTCTAAACATCGTTTCCGTGCTCGTCAAGTGGTTTTTGCCGTCTCTCTTCGCTTTTAAGCTGAGGCGAGGTAGTGTATACCCTGAAGTCCGTTCGGATGATTTATATTATTATTTACGCCCAACGTCCATAAAGTACATCATAAAGAGAGAAAATACATGAGCCACGGTTTTACCAAAATCAATGAAATGGAAATCAGAGAAATGGGGTCCGTCGCCCATGTCTATCGTCACGACAAGACCGGCGCGCGCGTCCTGTCCATCGTCAACGACGACGAAAACAAGGTCTTTGGCATTTCCTTTCGCACCCCCCCCGAGGACTCCACCGGCGTGGCGCATATTCTGGAACATTCCGTGCTTTGCGGGTCTGAAAAATACCCCATCAAGGAGCCGTTTGTGGAGTTGCTCAAAGGCTCCCTTCAGACCTTTCTCAACGCCCTGACCTTCCCGGACAAAACTTGCTATCCCGTGGCCTCGGCCAACGCGCAGGATTTCTATAACCTGATAGATGTCTACCTCGATGCCGTGTTCTATCCCCGTCTGACAGAGAACACCCTTAAGCAGGAGGGATGGCATTTCGAGATGGACGGGCCGGACAAGCCCATGACCTACAAGGGCGTGGTCTATAATGAAATGAAAGGGGCGTATTCCTCGCCTGAGTCCATGCTCTACGATTATTCCCAGCAGTCGATTTTCCCGGATATCACCTATGGCATAGATTCCGGCGGCGACCCGGCAATCATC
>JAFLJW010000150.1 GCA_022712815.1 Pseudodesulfovibrio sp.
CATGGCCAAGGAACTGCTCTCTTACAGGCTCAATACATATCACAACCTGTAAGAGAGCAGTTCCTTGGCCATGTACAAATGTCTAAGATAGGCCTTGGAAAAATTGCGGCAGGTGTAGCAATCACAATTAGGATCAAGCGGAGTGTCGTCCTCTGCAAATTCCGCTCGCTTGATGTTTACCTTGCCGACAGAGGTGAACAGGGTGCCGTTTCGCGCATTGCGGGACGGAAGTACGCAGTCGAACATGTCTACTCCGGCCAAAACGCCTTCCAAGAGGTTGAGCGGAGTGCCGACTCCCATGAGATAGCGCGGTTTGTCCTTTGGCATCATGGGGGTAATATGGTGCAGGATGTCATACATTTCTTCTGTTGATTCACCGACCGACAGGCCGCCGATGGCAAAACCCTCAAAATCGATCTCCCTGAGTTGCTCCAGGCTTTTTTCTCTGAGGTCCTTATAAAATCCGCCCTGAACAATACCGAACATGAGTTGGTCGCCAGACCCCTTCGGGTAATGATCACGACAACGTTGCGCCCATCGGGTTGTCATTTCCAAGGATTTGGCTGTGTATTCTTTGTCATTTCCGTATCCGACACATTCATCAAGGACCATCATGATGTCCGAACCGAGGTTCTTCTGGATATCAATGGCTTTTTCCGGTGAGAAAAAATGCTTGGAGCCGTCAATGTAGGAGCGGAATTCAACGCCTTCTTCGGAGAGCTTGCGGATTGATTGCAGGCTGAAAACCTGAAAGCCTCCGCTGTCCGTCAGGATGGGGCGTTTCCAGTTGGAAAATTTGTGCAAACCACCACGCCGGGCAACCAGTTCATCGCCCGGACGCAGGTAGAGGTGGTACGTATTGCCAAGAATTATCTGGGCATCCATTTCTTCGAGGTCCAGCGGACTGAGGCTTTTGACCGTTCCCTGGGTGCCGACAGGCATGAAAATGGGGGTCTCGATTTCGCCGTGAGCCGTGGACAGGGTGGCTCGTCTGGCCTGACCGTCAGTTGCGTGAACCGTAAAGTTTCCGGGCTTAGTCATTTATTTTTTAACTCCCTTTTTCGGGCAGATATCGTTTAGCTCACATTGAGTACATTTTGGGGTGCGTGCAGGGCATACTTCACGCCCAAAGTAGACCAGGAAATGATTTGCGTCACCCCATGTTTCCCTTGGGAAAAGGGGCATGAGGTCTTTCTCGATGCGTACCGGGTCAGTGTTTGTGGTCAGTCCCATACGAAAACTGAGGCGTTTGACATGGGTATCGACCGCGATGCCCTCGTGAACACCGTAAGCATTCGATAGCACGATGTTTGCCGTTTTCCGGGCAACTCCGCCCAGAGTGATCAGGTCGGCCATGGTGTTCGGGACGACTCCATTATATTCGGTCATGACACGTTGCGCCGCAGCCTTGAGGTTCTTGGCCTTGTTGCGAAAGAATCCGGTAGAGCGGACCACCTCTTCAATCTCGGATATATCCGCGTCCGCCATATCCTGAATCTCCGGCCAGCGTTCAAAAAGGCCGGGTGTGACCTTGTTGACCCTCTCGTCCGTGCACTGGGCGGACAGAGCCGTTGCCACCAGAAGCTCCCATGGATTCGTCCAATGCAGGGCTGGCTGGGGGGCGAGATACCGTTTTTCCAAACGGGCATATATTTCAAGGGCGCGTTCTTTCTTTTTCATCAGGTCTCCATGTTTGGTGCGGCTCTCTGGTTAGCACCAGTTCAGAATCGGCTCAAGTCACAATTTGCAAGGATTATCATTGTACAATCTTCTACAGCCTGTAGTAGTCTCACTGTATATGTATTGAATATTATTCCTTGGAGTTTCTATAAATGGCTGAATCTTTTGTGTATATCACTTGCGCGAATCCTGCTGAGGCCGACAATATAGGTGAAATTATCGTGGAGCGGCGACTGGCCGCCTGCGTGAATATCATGGATGGCATGCGTTCTATGTATTGGTGGGAAGGCAAAGTGGAAAAAAACAATGAAACAGTGGTCATCGCCAAGACCAAAACGAGCCTTGTCCATGAACTGACCGAGGCAGTCAAGGCCATGCACGGCTATGACGTGCCATGTATCGTTGCCATGCCTATCGAGGGCGGTAACCCGGATTTTCTGGCCTGGATACGGGAAGAAACAAAGAAATCTTGAATGAAAAAGATATTAGGTCCATTGAGTGCCATCGTCGTTGACAGCGGGGCGGTCATGACCTTACTTTCCCGGAACAAAATAAGACATCCTTGAGGAGGAATAATGCAGATTTATGTTTCCGGCTCTTTGGCCTTTGACCGTATAATGAATTTTCCCGATAAGTTTTCCAATCATATTCTGCCGGATAAACTTCACATATTGAATATTTGCTTTCTCATTGACGAACTTGAGGAAAAATTCGGCGGCACGGGCGGTAATATTGTCTATAATCTGGCGATGCTTGGTGAAAAACCGATTCTTCTGAGTCAGGTCGGTAAAGATTTTTCTTCGTATGATGAGTGGCTGCAAAAGCACGGTATCTCTGTTACCGGAATTCGGACCATTGATCAGGAACTCACTGCCGGAGCATACATCACGACCGATCAGTCGAATAACCTGATTAACGGATTCAATCCCGGTGCCATGAAATATCCCAGCCTGTTTGATATGACCTCCATAGACAAAAACGAAGCTTTGGGCATCATTTCTCCCGGTAACCTCGGTGATATGATGGATCATCCCAAGTACTATCGTGATAACAATATCCCGTTCATTTTTGATCCGGGTCAGCAGATTCCGGCTTTTTCCGGCGAGCAACTGGCCGGGGCTTTTGACGGCGCGGAAATCCTGATCAGCAATGACTACGAACTTGAAATGATCCTGAAAGCCACCGGTATGAGCAAAGACGACATTGTTGAAAAAGTGGCATATCTGATTACCACCCTTGGAGAAAAAGGCTCGGCTATCAACTGCAAGGGCGAAGAGACTCTCGTTGAAGCCGTGCCTGTAAACAAGGTGGTTGATCCCACCGGTGCCGGTGATGCATATCGTTCCGGTCTGCTAAAGGGGCTTTCCATGAACAAGACCGTGGCTGAGGCCGCAAAGCTTGGTTCCGTGTGTGCAGCCTATGCCGTGGAATACAAAGGAACTCAGGAACATTCCTTCACCATGGAGGAATTCATCAAACGCTACGAAGCGAGTTTCGGACCGATGGAATAACCGGGAGCCTGTGCCGTTGGCAGGCCTGCTAATTTGCGATTGTCAGGGCGTGAAAAAAAGATCAAGATTGTGTGTTTTCTGCACCAAATCTTGATCTTTTTGAATTATCCCATGCTTACAAGAACTTCAATTGCCCGCTTGATGGGGCAGGATATATCAGATGAAATTTCATATCACCACCTTCGGGTGTCAGATGAACGTCCACGATTCCGAGTGGCTTACCCGCGCCCTGGAGAGCCGTGGGTGGGAAGAGGCAGACGAAAACGAAGCGCAAATTTACGTGGTCAATACGTGCAGTGTTCGTGACAAGCCCGAGCAGAAAGTCTACAGTGAACTTGGGCGCATCGCCGCTCATCTCAAGCGCGACGAGAATATTTTCGCTGCGGTTGGCGGATGTGTGGCCCAACAGATCGGGCAAGGATTTTTCAAACGTTTTCCTTTTGTCAAACTCGTTTTCGGATCTGACGGCATTACCAATGCACCCAACGCCCTTGAACGCATAGCAGAAGGGGCTGAAGACCGCGTGGCCCTGCTCGATTTTGTCTCCATCTACGAAGAGCGTGAGAATCCCGAAGAGCGCACGGTCTCCATACCGGAAACACGGCAGGCATTCGTCAATATCATGCAGGGGTGCGACAATTTTTGTTCCTATTGCATCGTTCCCTATACTCGCGGTCGTCAAAAATCTCGTCATCCCCAAGCCGTTGTTGATGAATGCCGCGCATTGGTTGAATCCGGCATTCGTGAAATCACTCTGTTGGGGCAGAACGTCAACAGCTTCGGCATGGACAAGGGTGGTGTCGGTGTAAGTTTTGCTGATCTTTTGAAAAAGGTTTCCGGCATTGACGGTCTGGACCGGCTCAGGTTCACCACCTCGCATCCCAAGGACATCGAGCCGGAAGTGATCGCCGCATTCGGTGAGCTTGAAAACTTGTGTCCGTCTCTTCATCTTCCGCTGCAATCCGGGTCTGACAATGTGTTAAAGGCCATGCGCCGCAAATACACTCAGGCTCGGTATCTTTCCATTGTCGATGGATTGAAAAAAGCCAGACCGGATATTGTTTTGACCACGGACCTCATCGTCGGGTTTCCGGGAGAGACTGAAGATGACTTTCAGCAAACGCTCGATATGGTTGAGAGAGTCGGATTCGAGTCGAGCTTTTCTTTCAAGTATTCGGATCGTCCGGGGGTGGCTTCCCTCAATATGGAACCCAAAGTTGACCCGGTTGTTGCTTCAGAAAGACTGATGCGCTTGCAGACTCTGCAAAATAATATTACTAGAAATTGTCTAAAGAATTTGGAAGGCCTTGAAACCGAGGTTTTCATCGAAGGGTTGAGCCGGAAACAGGATGGCGACAACACTTCATGGAAAGGACGCGATCCAGCAGGCCGGATTGTCAATACCGAAATGGACGAGAGTGAAGGCATGGTAGGTTTGATGGTCCCGGTCAGGATCACAGAGGCCAAGAAACATTCCCTGAACGGGGAAAGGACAGGAAAGCCGTGGTAAAGGTAGATATTTTCGGTCTGGCACTTGATGAAACCACCAAGTCGCCGATTCTCGTCCTGAAAGACGAGGGTGATACTCGCGTGTTGCCTATCTGGATCGGTGCCATGGAGGCCATGTCCATTTCCATGGCAATCAACAAAATTCCCTTTCAAAGGCCCATGACCCATGATCTGCTCCTAAATGTCATCGGCGATATGGGCGGTATTGTTGTCAGGGTAGAAATTATTGCTATCGAAAACGGAACTTTTTTTGCCGAGATAGTGGTTTCCATGGAAGATGAAACCAGGCGGATCGACAGTCGCCCATCTGACGCCATCGCACTGGCAGTACGTGCCAAATGCCCCATATTTGTAGACGAAGCGGTCCTTGAAGAGGCCGGTGGTAAGCATCAGGAAGAAAATCAAGCGGTCATCAAGACCGAGGATTCAGATACATGGATGGATGAGCTTGAAAAGCTCTCCGAGGATAATTCAAAATACAAAATGTAGGTTCATCATGATTGATCTGCACACGCACACAATATTCAGCGACGGTGAATTGATTCCGGGAGAACTTGCTCGCAGAGCGGAAATCATTGGCTACAAGGCCATCTGCATAACCGATCATGGCGATGAAAGTACTATGTACTTTATCCTGGAGAACGTACTCAGGTTCGTTCAAAAACATGGACATTTCTATAACATTAATATTCTGGCCGGTATCGAACTGACCCATATTCCGCCTGCGCTGATTGGCGGCATGGTCGAAGAGGCCAGAAAAGCCGGGGCACAGGTCGTGGTCATGCACGGTGAAACTCCCGTTGAACCGGTGTCCCCCGGCACCAACCTCGCGGCCATTGAGGCTGGTGTTGACATTCTGGCCCATCCCGGCCTGATTACCAAGGAAGAAGTCATGCTGGCTGCGGAAAAAGGTGTTGCCCTCGAAATCACCACACGCGGCGGACATAGCTATACCAATGGCCATGTGGCAGCTCTGGCGAGAAAGTACGGCGCAAAGCTGGTGATCAATAATGACGCCCATGCACCAAGGGATCTGGTGGATAAGGATCTTCGGAAAACCATAGCTCTTGGTGCCGGATTGACCGTTGAGGAATATCGACAGGCCGGAGCCAATGCCTGGGAGATTGTGCAGCGGTGCATGAAGTCCTAGATCATATCGAAGTCATTTAATCATAGATCGTGAAGACGGAAAACCGTGACTCGAAGTGGCGCGGTTTTATTCGCATGAAACGGGCTTTATCAGTCCAAAACAGAGATAACGGGTGAACGCATGAATTTTATGCCTGAAAGCGACATTCTTTCGCTCTTGCTGGGGGCGACTCTGGCCGTGAAGATGGTTCTTATTTTTCTCGCTTCCATGTCCGTGTGGAGCTGGACCATTATCTTTTTCAAATTCTTCACCATCGGGGCGGCCCGCAAGCAGGTCATGAAAGGGTGTGACGCCTTCATGGCAGCCGAAGATCTGACCTCCGGCCTCAAAACTCTGGGCGGCAGGGAACAATCCCCCCTTGCCCGTGTCTCCACGCTGGCGGTCAAGGAATTCAGGCTGCTCGAAAAAGCGGACGTCAACCGCGAACGCAAACGCCTTCTGGTCAAGGACACTCTGCGCCGCGTCTTAAAGCAGGGCATTACCAAGGAAATGCGCATCCTTACCCGCAACCTGCCGTTTCTGGCGACCTGCGCCAATGCTGCTCCGTTCATCGGTTTGTTCGGCACGGTCTGGGGTATCATGCATTCCTTCCACGCCATAGGCATGGCCCAGTCCGCGGCTCTGGCAACCGTGGCCCCCGGTATTTCCGAGGCCCTTATTGCCACGGCCATCGGGTTGCTCGTCGCCATCCCGGCCACGATTTTCTACAACTATTTTCTCGGCAAA
>JAFLJW010000213.1 GCA_022712815.1 Pseudodesulfovibrio sp.
GCACGTCCCATGGACATCCCAACCTGATGTGGAAGTGGCCGAAGCCCTGCGTGACTCTCTCAAACGGGTCAAGCGCATGGTCCTCACGGCCTGGCTTGGCTCCGGGGCTGCCGAGTATTCCCGCGAGGTCTTTCGCAAGGCCAACATCCCCACCTATGACACGCCAACCCACGCCGTTCGCGCTTTTCTGTACATGGCCGAATACCTGCAAAACCAGGAATTGCTCATCGAAACGCCGGATTCATTGCCCACGGATTTTTTCCCGCACACGACCAGCGCACGTAGTATCGTGCAAGAGGCTCTGGCTGATGGCCGTACCTCTCTGACCGAACCGGAGGCCAAGGATCTCCTGGCCGCCTATGGTATCCCGGTGGTCGAAACCCGTATCGCCGTTTCGGCCAAGGAAGCGGTCATCGCCGCCGACAAGCTCGGCTATCCCGTGGCCCTGAAGCTCAGAAGCCCGCAGATTCCCCAGCCCTTTGACGTGGGTGGAGTCTTGCTCGACCTTGAAACCCCGGAGCGCGTCTGGGAAGGCGCGGCTTCCATTCTGGCCCGCTGCACCCGCGAGAGACCGGATGCATATATTGAAGGGTTCACGGTCCAGAAGATGGGCCGCAGGCCCGGTGCGCACGAGTTGTCCATCTCGGCCACGGTGGACTCGGTCTTTGGCCCGGTCCTTCATTTTGGCCACGGCGGTATGGCGCGGGAGGTGATTCAGGACATCGCACTGACCCTGCCGCCGCTCTCCATGAGTCTGGCCAAAGAGTTGGTCAAGCGCACCCGCATCAGCACCTTGCTCAAAGGCACACCATCGCAACTTCCTGTGGATATTGATGATATATGCCTGACCTTGATTCAAATTTCCCAGCTGATCATCGATGTGCCGCAAATCGTGTCCATTGACATCAATCCGCTCTATGCGGATTCCGAGGGCGTTCTGGCCCTTGGCGGCAAGGTCGAAATCGGCCCGTTTGAAGGAGAAGGCGAACAAAGGCTTGCCATCCGCCCCTACCCGCGTGAGCTGGAAGAATGCGTCACGCTCAAAAAAGGACGACACGTCACTCTCCGGCCCATCCGCCCCGAGGACGAGGCGACCCATGGAGCGTTCCTCTCCAGCCTTTCGGACGAAGATTTGCGGCTCCGGTTCTTTGGTGTGGTCCAGCGCGACTTTGACCACAAGGACATTGCCCGGTTTACCCAGATCGACTATGACCGCGAAATGGCGTTCATTGCCACGGCCCCGGATGAAAAAGGCGAACCAGAGACCCTTGGCGTCATGCGCACCAATACCAGGCCCGACAATTCCGAGGCGGAATTTGCCATCATCGTCCGCTCCGACCAGAAAGGCGAAGGGCTTGGCTCAATGCTCTTCCACAAGGGCATCCGCTATACCAAGGATCGCGGAACCAAAATCCTTGAAGGCCAGACCATGATCGAGAACAAGGCCATGCAAGGGTTATCCAAGAAATTCGGCTTTGTGGTCACGCCCGATCCGCACGACGAGGATTTGGTGAATATGGTGCTGGATATGGGAAAAGTCAAAGGCTAGCCTGTGACTCTGCCAGTCATATTCCATCATACCGGACTTGAGTCCACTGGCGGAGCGACCCGCGTGGCCCGGCTTCTCGTGGACGGACTGGCCGGGCAGGAGATTGAATCCAGCCTCAGTTTCGAGCTGGCCGAAGGGGCTGATGGCGCTGCTGTCCTGCCGGAGGATTTCGGGCGGTATCTCCCGCAGGAGGCCCTGCCCCACCTCCATTGTACCGGCAACTGGCCCACCTTGCTTGACTCCATTCCTCCACGGCGAAAAACCGTCATCACCCTTCACGACTGTGAGCTCTTTACCGGCGGCTGTCCGTATCCGCTGCATTGCGTTGAGATTGACGAGGGCTGCGTCAACCCCTGCCCCAGAAATTTCCCGAATTCGGAAGATCTGCGAAAAATCAAGCTCAAGCTGCTGAACCGAATTGACCCGGTTCTGGTGGCCCCGTCACGCTGGCTGGCCCGACTCGCCAAGGTGCACCTGTACAAATCGGTTACCGTCATCCCCAACGGTATTCCATGGCCTGCCCGGCCCATTTCCAAGAGGGAAGCGCGTCAAAAGATCGGCATCAATTCCGCCGCCCGTGTCGCCATTTTTGCGGCCCACGGCGGCATGAGCGCGGCCTATAAATCCGGCACTGCCTGGAAGGGCATATGGGAAGGAGTCAAGGCCATGGTTCCCGAGGCCCTTTGCTTTGCCGTGGGGGGAGACAAGGCCGGACGCTTTGGCGATCTCGTTATCTGGCCTTACGTGAAACGCGACCGCCTCAAGCTGCTCATGGCCGCCGCAGATGTCATGCTTTACCCGACCAGAGCCGATAACCATTCCCTCGTCATCCTCGAAGCCATGGCTCAGGCTCTCCCCGTGGTCGCCTACGCTGTGGGCGGCGTGCCGGAACAGATCAAGGACCAATCCACAGGCTTGCTCATTTCTTCCGGCGATCAGGTGAAATTCATCAATCAGGCAGCAGCTCTCCTTGCCAATCCGGTCCGTAGTCGTGATCTTGGTCAGGCCGCTTTTTCCGCCGGGGAAAAACGATTTTCCGTAGAGCGGATGGTCGGTGATTATATCAAACTCTACACGGAAATCGGCAAACGGCAGGGGGCTGAACCATGAAAAAAACCAACATACTCATCCTTGCCTACCTTCCCTTTTTCCTGAACGATTTCTTCAATATATATGTAACCGGCTACCCGGCATGGGTGATCCTCGACTACGCCGTCCGTTTGGCAATCATCATTTTCCTCTTCATCATGCTGAGCCGGGGCGACCTGACAAGGAACGACCTCTATCTGAAATTTCCGGCCACCAAGGATTTCATCCTCTGGACCGTTGGCACTGTGGCCGTTTCCATGGCTTTTCTCTATCTCACCGAATTCGTTTTTGCGCCGTATTATCCGAAAGGCTCAGTCGGTTCCGTTCCCATCGACATCGATTCCCCGCTCTTCCTCTTTGACTCAACCATCGGCCTCGTACTCGTCGGATTCAGCGAAGAGCTCGTCTGTCGCAGCCTGACGTTCTCCGCTCTCAAGGACAAACTCTCCACCCCGCAACTTTACATCGTTTCCGCCGGGCTTTTCTCCCTCATGCACTGGTCGCTTTCCACCCATACCCTGTTCGACGCCTTTATTTACGGACTCATTTTTGTCCCGGCAACCCTTGCCACCGCCTCCATCTGGCCTGCCGTGGTTACGCATTTTTTGGTGAATTTCGTGCTGTATAACATGTAGAGAGGGCAGACCTTTTCCCTTCCTTTCAAGATTCTTTCCTTGTCTCCAAAACAACTAAAGCCTACCTTCCCATCCATGAACTTTTTCACTACCGGCATGAGATACATGCTCCTCGGAACCTTCCTCTTCTCCATCGGCTCCCTGTTCATCAAGTTGGCCGGAGAGCGTATTCCGACCATGGAGATTCTCTTTGTGCGCGGTGTTTTCGGGATTGGGTTTTGCTGGTACATCGTCCGCCGGGCCGGGATTGGGCTGCTCGGCAAACGCAGGTTCATGCTCGCCCTGCGCGGACTGGTCGGCTTCACGGCCTTGTTCGCAGAATTCTATGCCATCGTTCATCTGCCTCTGGCGGATGCCATTGCCATCCTCTTTGCCCACCCTGTTGCGGTGGCCGTCCTTGCCTGGGCAATCCTTGGCGAACGTCTCAGCATCAAGGGAATCACGGCAGTTCTCATCAGCATCATCGGCGTGGCGGTTGTCTGCCGTCCGAGCTTTATCTTCGGGGTCGGGGAATCAAATCTCGATCCTCTGGCCCTGACCGTGGCCTTGGTTGGAGTGGGATTCATTTCCATTGCCATCCTGACCGTGCGGACCCTTGCCAAGACCGAGCATCCGGCAGTGGTCATGCTTTACCCCCCGATTATCATCTCGCTGGTGGCTCCGCTCTTTGCAGCCGACTGGGTGCTGCCCACCGGCCCAGAATGGGCCATGTTGCTTGCGGTGGCCTTGTTCATGAACGCCGGGCAATATTACATGACCCGTGGCTATGCCATCGAGTCCGCTGCCCGCATCAGTGCGGTGACGTGTCTGGAGATTGTATTTGCCGCCATCTGGGGCGTGTCGTTTTTGGGAGAAATACCCGACCACTGGACCATCGCGGGCGGATTGCTCATCGTTGTCGGAACCCTGATCATGGGTCATGACAGGGGAGGAAGTTCCGAAGAGAACGGTTAGAGGGTATTCAAATCCTGCAAAATCTCGTCATCCACGGCATCCGGTTCTTTTGCATTGAGTTGCACAAGCCTGTGCAGGAAGGTGAAACTGAGTTCGTCCATTCCCTTGAAAACCATGGCGGTTTCTTTGCCCTTTGTGCGGAGAATCTCTCCATCCACCACGATGCGAACGCCCGAAGAAAGCGGGAGATGGAGTTCACAATTCGTTCCGATAGGACAATCCTCGCAGCCAGTCAGAAGTGCGCCTTTGAGACTCAAGTTTCTGGTTTCCACCGGAATGACCACATCATCGACGGTCACGTAGGCCTCAAACCCCGCATGGATGCGTGTACGACGCCGTTGTTCTTTGGACATGTTCAATTCTCCTTGAGCCGATCATACCAGATTTTATGCTTCGGCTCAAAGTGTCTGCGTCAGGCTATCCTTTTGGTGAGAAAGAAAGGTCTCGTCCGGGTTGAACAGACTTTTTTTGCTTTTGCCGTGGGTGTGCCGGGCGTTTGTCTTCCTTAAATATGAAGTAAGAAGAGGAAAAAAAGAGAAGGCAAAGCTCGCAGCCACTGGGGATACGGACTTTGCTTTGAAAACGGTCTTCGCAAATTAATATGCGCTCGCCCCGCCAGTCCGGTCCAGCGGGTTGCGTAACCTGCAAAGCTGGGATAGTGTGCCTTCGCGGCTGGCAAATAAACAACTATGAGTTACTGGAATATATGACACTTCGTATCGTAATCGCGCTGTTTTTAGTTTTCCTGTTCGCCCCTGTGGTCAATGCTGGTGAGACCGATTATCTGGCACTTCTGGCCGAAGGTTCCGAGATCAAGGCCATTGCCACGGTCAGCAATGTTCAGAAAATGAGCCGAAATAGAGACGGGACATTCACCCGCGTGACCTTCAAGCGTATCTACGCCCTGACCCCTTACACGCCAAAATCATTTGTGGGTGCCTGCAAGGTCATGGAGTCAAGATGGCAAAAACGGGCCAAGGGAACAGTCTACTTCAATCCCCGGCAGGGCCAGCGGGTATACGTGACCATCTCCACCAACGGCGGAGCCATCACCAGTTACACTCTCATCAATTCCGAACTCGATTACGTGGTCCGCAAGGAACCCTACCG
>JAFLJW010000338.1 GCA_022712815.1 Pseudodesulfovibrio sp.
GCTGCCCATTACCTCTCCACTCCAACCCGTGCTTGACGCCATCCGTGAAGCCGCCATGGATGGTAAAAAAGTGATTGTCCTGGCCGATGGCGACCCGCTTTTCTTTGGTATAGGCAAACGATTGGGCGAAGAATTTGGCCGGGAAAACATGATCGTGGAACCCAACGTATCCACCATGCAACTGGCTGCGGCCCGGCTTGGGTTGCCGTGGCAGAAGATGGATTTTGTCTCCCTGCATGGGCGCGATGATTTTTCGCCGCTCTATGCCGCCCTTGTCCGTGCTGACCTCATAGCGGTTTTGACCGATGCAACCAACACCCCGGCGGAAGTTGCCCGCGCCATGCTTGAGCGCGGAGCCGATTGTTTTTCCATGACCGTGCTTGAAGACCTCGGCACGCCAGATGAATCCATCCGGGTCCTGGCCCTGCCTGAAACCTGGGGAATGGAATTCGCAGCCCTCAATCTCGTGATTCTCGAACGTCTGTACCCGCCGGAAATCAAACTGACGCTTGGCATCCCGGACCATTTCTATCTGCACCAGAAAAGCCTGATTACCAAGCTGCCTGTTCGTGCGGCCGGGTTGGCTCATCTCAATGTGGAACCGGAATCAACCATCTGGGATCTCGGCGCAGGCTGCGGTTCGGTCTCCATTGAAGCCTCTCATTTCGCCAGACGGGGGCGTGTTTTTGCCGTGGAACGCCACAAGACCCGCGCCGCCATGATTCGTGAGAATATTCGCCGCACCGGTGCATGGCTCGTCGATACGGTGCTTGGCTCAATGCCTGAAATTCTGGACGACCTGCCCACTCCTGACCGGATTTTCATCGGAGGCGGACTCGGCGGTCCATCCAATCAGGACACCTCGCTCCTCTCCATCGCCTGCGATCGTCTCAAGCCTCGTGGCCGTATCGTCTGCCACTGCATCCTGCTCGACACGCTGCACATGGCCAAAAACTATTTCCAAACCAACGGCTGGCACTTTGGCGTCACCCAGCTTCAGGCCTCGGCCACAGATTCTCTTGCCGGTGACCTGCGGTTCAAGGCTCAAAACCCAGTCTTCATCTTGTGGGCTGAAAAACCGTAGGGAACACTCGTAGATGGCCCGAAGAATGGGGTCTTTACTTAAGTCGTGCGGTAGAGTTTTCGCCAACTCAGAGCGAGCAACGTAACGCGTTTTTTGGGAATGCCTTTGAATCCAGCTTCTTTTGAAGCTAGAATAAAGGGGATGACTCCATTTATTCAGATTTTGTTGAACCCTGCTTTTCAATTTTGATTAGCTGCATTCCAGCCTCTTCAATGAGTCCGATTCCAGAGGCGTATTTGCACGGGACACACAACTTACCCCTTACCTCTAAAATAGTCCGTATTTCGCCAAAAATCATTTGCTCCGTTTTTGAAACAATATTGCAAACAGTTTTAACTTTTTCTCCTGTTTTATGAAGCGTTACAGGGAAGCTCCAACCTTCTCCTCCTGTGTCCAGATATGTTTCAACAAAAACACCACCGAATTCAGGAGAAATTTGTCTGGTAAGGCGGTTGCCAACAATGGAAAATACGTATCTGCTTTCTTCTACTTGGGAGCCTTTAAAAGGCACTGCACCTAAAGGAGAAGTAATCACTTCTTTGACATGAAGATTGCCTTTCATGTCATATCTGATTCCTGCCAAGATCATTGTTCTTTCAGAGTATTCATCTTTGTAATAATAGATAGTTCCTGGCTCGGGCCCCATGAACATCTCTGGAGTCAACGTGTTCCCGGCAGCGAGACAATTGGTCGCCATAAAAAGTACAACCATAACAAAAAGCAGGAATATTTTATTGACCCGGAGAAGGGATGTATCTCTCTCCTTTATCGGTCCATGGATTTGTGATGAGATAGTACTCGCATTGAGTCGGGTCCCCTCCCCCAACGTAGCAAACCCCTTGAGTCCATATGACTTCATATTCATACCTTTTTCGAGTTTCTTTTTTTTCTTCCAATACAGTTCGCGTGTCGCCACAGATACGGACCTTCTTTCTCATTCTTTCTTCAATGACAAAGTATTTACGGCTCCACCAGCGTCTCCGATGGGGTCCAATGCGGTCCAGCGGCCTGTGTCCGGATCGTAGTCTCGCCAGCCAAAGCGGGTCAGGCCGGTGTCGGGGTCGTGCAGGCCCCCTGCGAAGCCGAGCGGGATTCGCAGGGTGGGGTTTGAATCCCATAGCACGGTGCCAAAGGGTGCGTATTGGATAGCTTTTACCACAGTTCCATCTTTTGCCACAACCGCCTTGAGTGAGCCGACCTGATCATATTCGAGGGCGTAAATTCCTTCGCTCACGTGCATGAAATGGGGTAGCCGCTCGCCTTCATCGTATTGAAAAAGGAACTCGCGGCGGCCATCGAAGAACCCGCCCAGCCGGATGAAATCGAGCCAGTCGTAGGCCTCCACCGGCTCGCCGTTGATCAGTTTTTGTGATCGCTGGCCGTCTTCGTCGTGCTCGTAGGTGATCTCACGGCCATCTGGCAGCCTTGCGCCAAGGAGTTTGTAGTCATCCGCATAGGCATAGAAAGTCGCTCCGTCCGTGTCGATTCTGGCGGACCGGAAGCCGTTCCCGTCGTGTTCATACGCGACATCGCCCACCGAGAGCAGGCGACTGTCCTCGCCGTAAGTGAATTTACGAAAATAGGGATCACGGCCCACGGTCTCGTCGCTGATACGACGGCCTTTGTCGTCGTATGTAAAAGCCTGTGCCCAGCCGGTGTTGCTGATGCATTCGCTCAGGTGGCCCTTGGTATCGTATTTGAATCGCCAGTTTTCACGCCGCCCGTCGAGACGCTCGGTGCGAGACTTGATACGGTTGTCCCCGTTCAGGTCAAGAGCCATGAAATAGGGCGCGTTCCCGGCCTTGATTTCGCGCTCAGACTTGTTGCCCCAGTCTTCCGGCTTGTTCTCCTCGCCGAGGTTGTGGTTCCACGAAAAGCCGAATCTTTCATCCCATGGCCGCCAGTCAGCGGGTTTGGAGGTCGTCCACCAGTTGAAGTTTGTCCGCTCGTTGTTCCACTTGGCCGAGATATCGCCGTCTCGCCGAACTGGCTCGAACACGCCGTCCGCGTACTGAATCCAGTCGCGGTCATGTTCGCCGGTTTTCGAGTTGCAACTGAACTGGCTGTACCGGTCCTGCCGATGATCTGAAGACAGCATTTGATGTTCCTTTTCGGCTAAATTTTTCTCCTCTTTGGGCGGGCCGAAGCCCGCCCTTGCAAAAGGAGGTGCAATGCTTGCTCGAAGACCTTCTTCGGAAAGCGCGAAAAGCATAACACGGGTTTTGGCCCCCGGATAAGAACGGGCGTCAGAGGGGCAAAGAAGACCGAAAAAAGGGCAACATTTCTTATTGACAAGGTTTGGGGGAGAGGGTGAACTCGGCCCTTATGCATATGGTAGATAAATCAGTAAAAAAGACGTTGGCAGAGTTGTTGAACAGGCCTCTTTCCATTGGCGGGAAGGCGGTTGCCAATCGGCTGTGGCTCGCGCCCATGGCGGGGTTGGGGCATGTGGCTTATCGTGAGGTGCTGGCGGGGTACGGAGGCTGTGGGCTGATGTTTACCGAGATGTGCGGCGCAAAGGCCGTGCCTACGGAAAATCCGGCCATGTCGACGATGTTCCGTTGGCGTGAGGAAGAGCTGCCCCGGCTGGTTTGCCAAATTGTTGGTGCGACACCAAAGGATCTGATCCCGGCTGTCCGGCGGGTGGAGGACGAAGGTTTTTTTGGCGTGGATATCAACATGGGTTGCTCTGCGTCCGGGGTGGTCAAGCGCAATTCTGGTGCGGCTTTGCTCAAGGAACCTGAAGCTGCGGTGGCTGCGGTGGAAAGTGTGCGCCGAGAGGTTTCCATCCCCTTGTTCGTCAAATTTCGGACCGGTTGGACACCTGATATCCAGCCTGCCGTCGATCTCGCCCGCCGTTTCGAGTCCGCCGGGGTGGATTGCCTGGTCTTCCATCCCCGCATTGCCCCGGATAAACGCACGCGCCCGGCGGTCGTCGATCATATCCGCGCCATCAAGGAAGCGGTCTCCATCCCGGTTTTCGGCAACGGAGATGTGGTCATCCCGGAAGAATGTCTGTCCATGCTCGAAAAAACCGGCTGTGACGGTGTGTCCGTTGGTCGCATGGCCATAGCCCGGCCCTGGCTGTTTGCGGAATGGACCTCTGGTTTCACGCCGGATGAAAACATATTCCGTGACTACGCCCTGCAACTGGCCGACACTCTGGAAAGGACGTATGATCCCATCCGCGCCCTCAAGCGGTACAGGCTGTTTTCCGTCTTTTTTGCGGCCAACTTCGCCTTTGGGCACAACCTGCAAACCAAGTTTCTGGGAGCCAGGTCCATGGACGATATCCGGACCATCATCAGCGAAAACATCCGGCCTGACATGCGACTCAACAAACGGCCCAACATGAACCTGCATAGCACCTGACCCCGGAGGACTCATGCACGTCATCGACCTCAGCCATATCATCCAGACCGGAATGCCCGTCTATCCCGGCGACGAGAAGGCCAATATCCGGCGCACTCATTTCGTGAACCGGGACGGGTTTGCCCAGACTTCGCTGACCCTGAACAGTCATGCCGGAACACATGTGGACATCGCTGCTCATGTCTATGCTGATGCTCCCGGTCTGGACAGCCTCGGACCGGACAACTTTACCGGCTGGGGAGCTGTGGTCGATCTCACGGGTCTTGATAAACCCTTCATAGATCAGGCCGATCTCGCCCGTCTTGGCGACATCGAAGCCCTTGATTTTGCCATCCTTCGCACCGGCCATGACCAGCACTGGAAGACCGACCGCTATTTCAAAGATTATCCAACCCTCACCGAAACTGCCTGCCGTTACCTTGGCGGCCTTCAGCTCAAAGGCATCGGCCTGGACACCCCATCCCCGGACCCGGTGGAAAGCACGGACCTCAAAGCTCACAAAGTCCTTTTGGACTACGGTTTGGCGGTGGTGGAGAACCTGTGCAATCTGGATCAGTTGCCGAGTGAGAATTTTATCTTTTGCTGCCTGCCGCTCAGGATTCGTGATGGTGAGGCCTCACCGGTCAGGGCTGTGGGGATTACATTCTGAGAGTTGTCTTTTTTTTGCTCATTCTGTAAAAGCATACTTTTTTTGAAGAGGAAGGAGTATGGAAGGTTACCTGCGGTGACGATGAAGAACGAACAAAGTGTTTTCACGCCCTCCGGCGTGAGTTACTTTTGGGCCAAAGTTTCCATATATGGACCCGCCCTAATGGCAAGAGCTTTTTTTGATGGTGGTGCAGAATCGAATGCAGTCATATATTCGGCCTGTGCTCATGGCATGGCCCTGATGGATTCCGCGCCCAAGATCCTTATCAAAAATACGACTTTTTCAATCATGGTTACTTACAGCTTATTCTTGGGCCGGTTCGACCTGTTTATCATCAAATAATCATTTATCGCATTTCGGAGGAAGGTTATGCAGAGGCTTGATACTCTTCGTCTTTTGCCAGTAAGACCCAAGCCATACGCGCCATCTTGTTGGCTTGAGCAACCGAAACTCGAGCATTACCTCGCCGTTCCATGAGGCCTGCCAACCACAAACTTCGACTATCCTTTTTGTTAAGGCAGTGCTGCAAGAGTGCTCGACCTCCGTGGATGAGCAACGTGCGCAAATAGGTGTTGCCGCGTTTGCTGATTCCTCCGAGCCACTAGTTTGTTTCCCGATGAATGTTGCCGTGGCACCAGGCCAAGCCAGGCCGCGAGCTGCCTGCCATTTTTAAAGACCTTCGCATCCCCCACAGCCGCCACGGGTGCTGTGGTTGACAGTGGACCGAATCCCGGTACTTTGCGCAACCGTCGGCAAGCTTCTGATTCCTGGAAAATTGTTTTCAACATGTTGTCATATCTAGCTATTCTTATCTCAATATCCACAAATTCGGCAGAGATATCCGATAACAAATCGCGCATCATGAGCATCAGGATATTTTCAAGATTTTCAACCATTTCAGGCAACAATTTCCGCAGATAACGAAATCCTTGCGGTACGGCCAAGCCCATTTCCAACAGCAAAGCTCTGGCTTGATTGCTCAAAGCGGTGCGGCCCTTGACCAGCCTTTCCCGGCAGCGATGAATAGCCTGAATATCTTGCTGCTCAATGTTTTTCGTCGGCACAAAATGCATGGTTGGACGTGTCACAGCCTCACAGAGCGCTTCTGCATCGTTGCGGTCGTTTTTGTTGGTTTTGACGTATGCCTTGACGTATTGAGGTGGCATCTGGCGTACCCTGTGGCCCATTTTTTTATCTCTCTGGCCCAGTGATGAGAACCTCCACATGCTTCCATGCCAACTAGGCACGGTTTCAAATTGGCGAAGAATTCCAAGAACTTTACCCTACTCACACATCGCTCCAGCACTTTATTTCCCCTCTCGTCAGTCCCGTGAATTTGAAAGATATTCTTTGCCAAATCAACTCCAATCGTGGCAACATTTTTATGGTCCGTCCTCCTGAGTACGTTTAAAGTTTAAACACTGGCACTATGATGCCGTGTACCGGAGGGCGGGTCCATTCCATTAAAAAAGGGGCTGTCCTAGATAGTGTACTCACGAGATAGCAGCCCATAGTGAAATACACCTGAAGTGAACAGCAGCAAGAAATGAGGATGTATTTTTTGCATACCGAGTTGCTATGCCTCGCCAGCGCTTCAAGTGGAGGAATGCATTCTCCACTAAGTGCCTAGCTTTATAGAGATGTTCATCGTAGCTACGAGGCTCTTTTCGATTCTTTTTCGGCGGGATGACAGGTTCCATCTCTCGCAGTTTGGCCTATACAATAATGTCGTCGGTGTCGTACCCACGATCCGCCAAAAGGTGCTGGGCAGAAAATCCGTCAATCAGTGCAACTGCCTGAGTGCAATCTGCTGTTGTGCCTTGTGTAATAATAGCCCTGAGCGGCATACCATGCGAATCCACGGCCAAATGTAGTTTTGCTTGCCTGTCTCAGGACAAAATGTGTCTAAAAACAAGGAAAATGACATACATGTCACTCATAACGAACCGCCTCTGCCAAGAGGTCAACAATTTCAGCAAACAAGAACACGAATAAGCATGACTTAATTTTAGAAATTAATAGCTGCTTATGGACGGATACCAGATAAGAGTCAATATAATGGATGAAGGACTGAATATACCCATCA
>JAFLJW010000151.1 GCA_022712815.1 Pseudodesulfovibrio sp.
ATCCGCTACGTCCGAACTTTGAACTTCAAGATTCGCAATTTCCATGAGTCGTACCTCCTTCCATGGAGTGTTTAAAAAATTCCTTACAGCTCTTATCGGCCTGTGCGTAGAAATCTTTAGGGGATGAATAAAATTACGTGGCTGCTATCGCCAACTAATCGAATTCCTTTTAGTCTTTCCATGTCCACCACTTTAGTTTTTCCGGTTCATGGTCGCAATTAGAGGCATAATAGACCGCACAACGGAAAACGTAGAGCACGCAACGGTCAACGTGTTTGCCAGTCTGTTTCATCAGTTCCCTGTACATGGCTTCAGGGTCTTCCCCGGCCAGTTCAGGCACGGAAAAATAGCCAAGGTCGAGGAGTTCTCGGGAAAGACTGGGACCAACTCCAGGGATTTCCTGAAGTCGTTTCAGGGCGTCTTTAGTGGTTTTTTCTTTGGAAATTTTCATTCGTATAGGGTAGATTGTAATTTGGAATTGAATACGCGATGACGGGTAGGGCCTTGCTGAAAAGGATATCTCATGAAACGTTGTCCTGATTTGATAATTCCACAACGGAAGGATAACGAAATATGGGCCACAGACAGCTTAGCCCAGAAGACATAAAAATCATAGAACGTTTATCCGGACAGGAATTTAGTCTTTGAAGAATAGCTGCGGCAAGGAGGTCGGTCCTTTTTGGATATTCAGGTTTTTACCATAATAATGGACTTGCCATGCCAAAATGACGACTTATGTGGAGTTAGGAGACTAATTTTCACACAAATCAAAGGATAACCCCTTGAGCAAGAAGAATAAAAAAACGCCGATCAAACCGGCACGTATCCGGCGCAAGAAGTCGGACATACAACAAGACAAGGGTGCTGATCGCAAGCCCGGAAGGTCCAAGCCGGGATTGGAAGAACTCCCTGAAATCATTGAAGCCCTGACCGGATCGGTCGGAGGCTCCGCCCTGTTTGGCGATGGTGATGACGACATGCCAAACCCCAGCGCGGCGGATATTCCGCAGGTGTTGCCGGTGCTGGCTGTGCGCGATATAGTCGTCTTCAATTACATGATACTGCCGCTCTTCGTGGGCCGCGAAAAATCTGTCAAGGCTGTTGATGCGGCGTTGGCCAGTGATCGCTATATCCTTATCCTGACCCAGAAAGATGAGTCTGTCGAGGACCCGAATCACGACGAACTGTACCAGACCGGCACCGTGGGCATGATTATGCGCATGCTGAAAATGCCGGATGGTCGTCTCAAGGTGTTGGTTCAGGGACTGGCTCGGGCCAAGGTCACCCGTTTCAAATCCGGTGCTCCCTACCATATTGCCGAACTGGAACCGCTCATGGAGCCTGAAATCGGGCCATTGACCCCGGAGCAGGAGGCACTTATCCGCTCGTCCCGCGAGCAGTCCGAGCGCATCCTGACTCTGCGTGGCATTTCGTCTCAGGATATCATGAGCGTCCTGAATAACGTCTCTGAACCCGGCAGGCTGGCCGACCTCATCGCTTCCAATCTGCGCATGAAGGTCGAGGCCGCACAAAAGATTCTGGAATGCCATGAGCCAATGAAACGCCTTGAACTGGTCAACGGCCAGCTTCTCAAGGAAGTGGAAGTGGCAAACATGCAAAACAAGATTCAGACCATGGCCAAGGAAGGCATGGACAAAGCTCAGCGTGATTTTTATCTGCGCGAGCAACTGAAAGCCATCAAGCGGGAGCTGGGTGACGATGGCGATGACAGCGAGGATATGGAAGATCTTCGCAAGGCCATCCAGAGTTCCGGGATGCCCAAAGATGTCATGAAGGAAGCCTTCAAGCAACTTCGCCGCCTGGAGACCATGCATGCCGAATCCAGTGAGGCCACGGTCATCCGCACCTACCTCGACTGGATGACCGAGCTGCCGTGGAAGAAGCTCTCCCGCGATCGTCTTGACATCAAGAAGGCTGAAACGATTTTAGACGAGGACCATTATGATCTGGAAAAGGTCAAGGAGCGTATCCTTGAATACCTGAGCGTCCGCAAGCTCAATCCCAAGATGAAAGGCCCGATTTTGTGCTTTGTCGGTCCCCCCGGAGTCGGCAAGACCTCGCTGGGCCGGTCCATCGCCCGCAGCCTTGGACGCAAGTTTCACCGCATGTCCCTTGGCGGCATGCGTGACGAAGCGGAAATCAGAGGCCACCGGCGTACATACATCGGTGCCATGCCAGGGCGTATCATCCAGGCCATCAAGCAGTGCGGCACGCGCAATCCGGTCATCATGCTCGACGAAATCGACAAGCTCGGCTCGGATTTTCGCGGCGACCCGTCCTCTGCATTGCTTGAGGTGCTTGATCCCGAACAGAACTACTCGTTCACCGATCATTATCTTAATGTACCCTTTGATCTGTCCAAGGCCATGTTCATCTGCACCGCCAATATGCTCGATTCCATCCCCAGCGCGTTGCTGGACAGGATGGAAGTCATCCGTATTCCCGGCTACACCGAACAGGAAAAGACAGTCATCGCCCGCCGTTATCTCATTCCCCGTCAGACCGAGGAAAATGGTTTGAAGGACAAGGAAATGGTTATCAGCAACGTGCTGGTTTCCAAGGTGATCCGCGAATATACCCGCGAGGCAGGACTGAGGAACGTGGAACGTGAGATCGGGACCCTGTGTCGCAAGATGGCCCGTAGAAAGGCTGAAGGGGAGAAAGGACCGTTCAAGGTCACGGCCAAAAATCTTTACGAACTGCTCGGACCACCCCGGTTTCTGGATGATGAAAAAGAAACCACATTGCCTGCGGGCGTTGCGGTGGGACTTGCCTGGACTCCCTATGGTGGCGAGATTCTGCATATCGAAGTGACGACCATGCCCGGCAAAGGTAAACTGATCCTGACCGGAAAGCTCGGCGATGTCATGAAAGAATCGGCTCAGGCCGCTTTGTCCATCGCCCGTACCCGTGCCGACATGTATGGCATTGATCCCAAGTTTTCCGAGAATCTGGATATCCACATCCATGTCCCGGCTGGCGCGACACCCAAGGACGGACCGTCCGCAGGTGTGACTCTGGTTACCGCGCTCATCTCGGCACTGACCAACACTCCGGTTTGCCCGGATTTGGCCATGACAGGTGAAATCAGCTTGCGTGGCCGCGTGCTCCCGGTGGGCGGAGTCAAGGAAAAAATTCTGGCAGCGGTTTCCAGAGGCATGAAAAAGGTCCTCATCCCGTCCCAGAACAAGAAAGACTTGGCAGATATTCCAGACGAATTGCGCAAACGGATCATCATCAAGACCATTGAAAAGGTCGATGAGGTCTGGCCGTTGGCAAAAGCCAAATAGCCCTTAGTTTCACACGAAAAATGAAGCCGTACCGGAATATCCGGTGCGGCTTTTTCATTAAATACACGTTGGTATCTCAGATTCGGAGTTCAGGGAATTTATGCTTTTTGTAGTTCAAAACAGCGTCTAATGATCGTCGGGATCATCGAGGTTGATGATGCCACCGGTGCGGGCCCGACCCTGCTCCGTACCAAAGATGACCGGCCCCTCATCAAGGGGCAGCCTGCCGGTTTCGACAGCCATGATCTGACGGACCCGGGTCAGTACCTTGGGTGGGATCGGCGGCTTGTCGTAGCGTTTGAGCAATTTGTCGTCTTCAGCCAGCCCGACAATCACCTCAAATAAATCGCGGGCAATCTCAAGTCCGGGATTCAATCGGTGCGACTGGATCAATGCTTCAAGGCACTCGTTCCATTCGCCTTTTTCATAATGAGCACGAGCCAGGTTGTAAAAAAGGTTTTCGTCGGTAGTCACAAAATCCAGGGCCCGGCGGTAGTAGACCACGGCTTCGGCAAAGAGCTGGTTTTTTCTGAGAGCGATACCGAACTCATTGAAGAGATGTTGGTTCTTGCCTGTGAAAACGGCTTTGATCCTGACCAGTTCCGTCAGCAATTCGCGGGTCCGTTGCACTTCTTTACGAGTCAGGTAAATGAGCCCAAGGCCGAACAGGGCGCGGACGTTCTGCTCTTCGATAGTACAGGCACGTTCATATTCCATCTCCGCGCTGTAGAGCCTGCCATCCTCGCGATACTCGTCGCCCTGGTTCAGGATATCATTGAGCTCTTCAAGGGCCGGAAGGACCATCTTTTCATAGTAGGCAAGCTGGGGCGTGAATTCGTTCACCAGCTGGTGCAGGGGGATAGGCTCCGGATTCCCGGTCGGGATGTATTTTTTATTGATACGGCTGGCTTCAAACAACTCCTCACCGACCTGTTCAATATACCAATAGACGAGGTTCTCATGCTTTTGTAGGTTGATTTTACTGCTTTTTTCAACAGTTTTGGGCGTGGAAAAAGCGCAACGGACGAATCCGCCATGAGAAAGATAATCCCACCCGGAGGGAGGCTTGGAATCGGGATTTTCCGGTCTGTCACCCAGATCAAGTTTTCGAAAGTCGTCACCCATGGCTCACCACCATTTCAATGATTATTTCACCATATGGAACACATGCTTCAGGGTCTCGAATGAACCACTGTGGCGTGGCTGAATACGCTGTCCCTTTCGGCCTTGCCACGTGATATCAAGAACAATCTCAAAGGGCCGTTTGCGGGCAAGTACCGGACCCAGATCGTCATAAATGAGGGAGAGGTCTTCCTGCTTGAGCCTTTTGACATTATCCCACCTGAAAAGCATCACGCTTTTGCGTTTGGCCCAGAATACACCGAGCATATCTTTTGGCTTATAGCCTTCCATCAGTTCAGACAGTTGCAAAGTCCTGTTTTTCGCTTCGACCATATCCACAGGATAAAACTGACCGCCATGAAATACTTCCAGTCCGAATCCGAAGCCTTGCATGCTCATTCCGGTGCTTCGGTACACGGCCTTGATGGTATGGCCGATGGTGTGGCTGATCTCGTTGACTATTTTCCCCGAATTAGCCTCAAGGGCGATATCATTGATAAGCCCATTCCATTTCCGTGGACCATATGTTTCCATGCCCACCTTGACCATCTCGTGACTCATATGCAGTATTCCCACGGAATACTGAGTTCCAAAGAGGCTCACTTCAAGTCGATTACTCACACAGCCTCCACAGATGGATCATTTTTTTTCATTCTCAAAAGAGATAGCGGAAGATTCGAGTTCCTTCATTGCACCGAAACTGTCCGGTCCGATTTCAATGGTCATGTCCATGTTGTTATCGCTGCCAACGATATCCATGGCTTTTCGGACAACATCTTCCGGCACAGCGGGCTTGCCGTATTTTTCAGATAACGAAGCGTCTTTGGACATGGCCACCATCAATTTGCACAGTCCCAAGGCAGGATCATGACCGGAATTGAGCTTGAGGGACCGCGAAGCGAATTCAAAGCAATTTTCCCAATCGTCTTTTTCATAAAAGACACGGGAAAGATTGTAGTAGAGGTTTTCGTCATCCGTGCTCAAATCAACGGCACGAGAGTAGTATTTGATTGCCTCATCATAGAGTTTTCCCTTGCGCAGGGCTATGCCGAATTCATTGAAAAGGTGCTTGTGGTTAGGATCGAATGCTGCCTCGAGCGAGACCAGTTGTTCAAAAACAATCTTGGATTTTTCATTGTCGTTGCGATCAAGATATACCAGCCCCAGGCCGAAAATCGCACGCACATTGGTTTCGTCCACATCAAGGGCCTTGGCATATTCCATCTCGGCACTGAGAGGTTCACCCTGCTTGCGGTGCTTGTCGCCTTTGGAAACGGTCTTTTTGAGGGCAGACATGGCGGGTTCAACCTGAGTGTTGTGAATTCCCACCTCAGGCGTGTAATTGGCCAGCAACTCATCCTGGTCGATAATTTTCGTTTCACCCACTGGCACGAATTGGGGATTGATTTTGCGCACCCCGAACTCATCCACATCCTGCTGCTGTACATACCACAAAAGCTTGCTCAGTTGTTTCTTGGAGGTGATTCCGGTGCCGACCTTGATCTTGGTTATAGTGGAAAAAACACAACGCAAAGGCTCGTCCAGATTGTCCAATCCAGTACAGCCGCCTTGCGGCCGGGAACTTCGGGTGTCCTCACTGGAATGTATCCGCGCCTTGTCCATGGTTTCCCCTGAAAATGTCCTCGATATAGATGCGTGACGGAAAAAAGTGTCTGTCTTATCAATAATCTCTATACACAGCCCCGCGTGTTCACATCATATCTAAAACAAATGTTTAGTTCCAGCACAAATATAGCCAGTTGCTGGATGTGAGTCTTTTATAAACAGAACATCTGGACATGAAAGATTATAATCTTACATTTAAAGCCCTGCATAAAAGGCTCAGGCACGGAACGTTGCCAGCCCAAGTCTTTTCGGCTATGAATTCTCTCTGTCGGATGTAATAATTTTCAGAGAATACCCATTTGGGAGCAAGCAATGCCCATTTTTGAATATAAGTGTGATGATTGCGGTAATGAGTTTGAAGAACTCGTCTTTGACCGCGATGAATGTCCGCCCTGCCCGAAATGTGATTCGGCCAAAACCGGTAAACTGATGAGCGCAGTCCGGTCTCGCACCGGCGGTGGCTCATCCGAGTCTGCCGGAGAATCCGAGGCCGCTCCCGCTACGTCGACTTCCAGCGGCTGCGCTGGCTGTTCCGGCGGCGACTGTTCAAGCTGCCACTAGATTTTTTACAACTGCCAGTTGAATACAAAACAATAAAGGTTGTTCAAAAATGTGCGAGTGCAGCAACGCCGCAATCGTACATTTTTGAACAACCTGAAAGGTTCTACTCAATGAAAAAACTCGTTATAGCTACCAGAGGCAGTGCTCTCGCCCTCTGGCAGGCCAATCATATCAAGGATTGTCTGGAAGCCGAATACCCCGGTTTGACCGTTGATCTGCTCAAGATCAAAACCAAGGGCGACAAGATTCTCGATGTCCCGCTGGCAAAGGTTGGCGGCAAAGGGCTCTTTGTCAAAGAGATCGAAGAAGCTCTGCTCGATGGTCGCGCCCAGATCGCTGTCCACTCCATGAAAGATGTCCCCACCGAGTTGCCCGAGGGTCTCGAAGTCGGTGTCATCCCCCAGCGCGAAGAATCCACGGATTCTCTTTTGTCCGTTAAATACGACGGATTGAAAGGACTGCCCAAAGGTGCAGTGGTCGGGACATCCAGCCTGCGCCGTCAGTCACAGCTTGCCACCCTCAGGAAGGATCTCAAAATCGAATCCCTGCGCGGTAATCTCGATACCCGCGTCAAAAAACTTTTAAACGGCGAATTCGATGCCATCGTGGTCGCTACAGCCGGTCTCAATCGCCTGAATTTGACTGCACCCAAGCACGAAATTCTCGGTCCGCCGGATTTTCTGCCGGCCGTTGCCCAAGGCGCACTCGGTATCGAGTACGACAAGAGCGATACGGAAGTCATGGAAATGCTCCAGTTCCTCAATCACGAACCATCCAAACGTCAGGTGCTTGCCGAGCGCGGATTTCTCACCGGTCTGGACGGTGGTTGTCAGGTGCCCATCGCGGCCTGGTCCGAAATAGACGGCGACCGGATTCGCCTGACCGGTTTTGTGGCGGACATAGACGGCTCCCGTCCCATTCGCAAAATGGCCGAAGGACATGTGGATGATGCCTGGGGTGTCGGCATGATTCTGGCCGGGAAAGTGCTCGACGCAGGTGGCAAAATTATTCTCGACGAAGTCTACGCTCGTACTTCATGATGCCTCCGGCGGCTGGGGAAGGGGAGGAAAAACCCCTTTGA
>JAFLJW010000372.1 GCA_022712815.1 Pseudodesulfovibrio sp.
GCGCGATAACGGAAATCTGCATCGTCGTGGCAAGCCCTTCCCACATCCATTGGGCAGGTTCGCCAGAGAACATTTTTTCCCATTGAAAATTATAATCCAAAACAATATCCGTCGGTTGAAGTGACTCCTTGGAGGAAAAACCGGGAGTGCCGAAGCACTCCCGGGAAATCAGACTAATTCAGCCTTACATGGGCCAGAGTTCGATCTGCCAACCAGCGGGCAGGTCGTAACCCATCCACTGCTTGAACAGCTTCTGGTAGGTGCCGTCGAGCCACATTTCGTTGAGGCTCTTGTTGACGAAATCGCGGAAAGCGGAGTCGTTGGAAGGCACACCGAGACCATAAGGTTCAGAAGAGAAGAACTCGCCAACAACTTCCCACATCTCAGGCTTGTCAGCACCAGCCTTGAGACCGGCAAGGATACCGGAATCAGTGGTAACAGCCTTGACCTTGCCCTGCTTCAGAGCCATGAAAGCCTGCGGGTATTCATCATAAGAGATGACCTGAGCTTTGGGCTGTGCGGCCTTGATGTTCTTTTCAGAGGTGGAACCCTTGACGGTACCGACTTTCTTGTTGGCCAGATCGTCAGTGGACATGATGCCAGCACCCTTCTTGACGAGGAGCTTCTGACCATCCATGAAGTAGGTGATGGAGAAGTCAATCTGCTCATCACGGGAGAACTTGTGGGTCATGGTGGCAGCCAGGATATCAACAGATCCCTGAGCCAGCATGGGAATGCGGTTCTTGGAAGTGACAACCTTGAACTCGGTCTTCACGCCAAGCTTGGCAGCAAGAACTTTGCAGATATCAACATCAAAACCGACAAGTTTCTTGGAATCGGCATCAATGAAGCCAAACAGGTTGACGGAGTCTTTGACACCACAAACCAGAACACCGGCTTTTTTGACATCTTCGATTTTACCAGCGCTTGCCACAGTCGCGGCAAACATGAACGACAGGACCAAAGCCAGAACAACCACTAAACGTTTCATAGATCTACCTCTCTCTTTAGATTTATGCCATATACCAACTAAAGGATTTCCCGCAGGAAAGCCTTTGTACGCTCATGTTTGGGATTCTTGAAAAAGTCTTCCGGCGGGGCCTGTTCGACCACCACACCCTCGTCCATGAAAAGGACACGGTCACAGACTTCACGGGCAAAGCCCATTTCGTGAGTAACGCAGAGCATGGTCATGCCTTCACGCGCCAGATCCTTCATTACATTGAGAACCTCATTGATCATTTCCGGGTCCAGGGCCGATGTAGGTTCGTCAAAGAGCATGACCTTGGGCTTCATTGCCAAAGAACGGGCAATAGCCACACGCTGCTGCTGACCACCGGAAAGCTCGGCAGGATACTTGTAAGCCTGATCATGAATACCAACGCGCTCGAGAAGCTTGAGCCCTGCGGCTTCAGCTTCATCCGTGGGAGTATTCCTGACCTTGATGGGGGCCAAGGTTACATTATTTAAGACGGAAAGATGGGGATACAGATTGAACTGCTGAAAAACGATGCCTATCTCTGCACGCAGATCATTGACGTTGACATTCTTATCCTGAATGTCCTGTCCATCAAAAAAAATCTGCCCTTTCTGGTATTCCTCCAGCCGGTTAATGCAGCGGATAAAGGTACTCTTTCCAGAACCGGACGGGCCACAGATAACCAGAACCTCACCCTTGTCCACCGATTCGGTGATACCCTGAAGAACGTGAAAATCACCATACCATTTATGCAGCTTCTGCACTTCGATCATTGCCATATAAAAGTAACTCCAAACGTAAATTGGGCAAAAAAATGAAGCCCGGTCAGCTTGACGGAAAGGTCCTAAACGGCGGACCAAGGCATCGGAATTGCCTATCATTTGTTATCCAAATCTATAAAAAAGTCAAGGTACTGTTTGATTTTAAGTCAATGCTTCGCGCACAAATTATTGAATACAATTGCAAGAAATTCCAGCAAACGCTATCTAAACAACACTATTCTTGAAACAACTGCTTAAATCTGGAGTGCACATGTCCAATTCGCACCAATTTTCCTGCCAACGTAACATTCTGAATATTATTTTCAGCCACCTTTTCCAGACATGCACATTGCTAAGAGCCCTTACTTTCCCCTCATCATCGGATACGAAAAAGACAAAACCGAACAAACAGGTCCATCGCTCTCGGTCTCGGTGCAGGCGCGGAAGTACGTCGCCCACTCGGACTCGCAGTCGTCGGCGGACTCGTCTTTTCGCAAATCGTCACACTCTACCTGACACCCATCTTCTATACCTACATGGATGAATTCCAAATCTGGCTCGATAAACGAATGGCCTCGAGTGAAAGAGTGGAGGGTGAAATTTAGGCTGAGTTGGGAATGCCTCCGGCGGCTCTCCGAGGGGCGGGCTCTGCCCTGCACCCGCAAGGGGCGCGCCCCTTGACCCCGAGACAGCCTGCGGCGCAAGCTAGGCCTCATAAAGCGGGAAAGCGATGCAGGAACATCACTTTCTCGCTTTATGAGGCAGTGTTAAAAAAAAATCGGCAACAGATTCAACCGACCTCCCCTGTCCGCATTAATGCGTCTGCAAAAAGTTCGAAAAAGGGAGGGAGCGAGAGCAACGTGTCCTTACTCTTTGGATGCAGCTTGACAGGCCTCGCTGAGACGTTGTTTGACATACGCCGCTTGGCCGTTGTCCCCCTCGTATAAATCAAAACATGTAGCATCTTCGCCAAGCAGTCCGCCGGGGACATCGTCTCCCAATTCATCGGGATCGCCTACCAGTTCCTTGTAAAAACAAATGGAAAGCCATCTGTCGTCAGAATCGTCATCAATGACGTCCACCATGGCAAACAGGCTGCGCTTTTTCTGGTTGGTATGGGCTGCGCGCAGGGAATAGGTGATAGATGGCCGGTCCACAAAGTCAAGATTAACACCATCCAAATTCTCAAGGTGTTCCTTGAATTGCAAAAAATACGTTTTTGTCTGGTTGGGATCAGTAGTCCAAGAGTCGATGAATGATGCCAGTTTCCCGGCGGCTTCCGTGTCCATATAAGATATCTCCTTTGTCGTTCTAGTGTATTTTAGCCGTTTACGCGTGAGCTACGTCAGCCACAAATTTTTCCAAGAATTTAGCCATGTCCTGTGCCTTCTCCATGATAATCTCGGGCACATCTTCTGCCAGTTTATCAACAGTTTCCAGCGGAATGTTGATCGCCTTGTGTACAATGAAGGTCTCCACGTTGTTGCCCTCTAACTTCCGGCCACAGCCGCCTACAATGCCGATGAATTCATCATCCACAAATACCGGGGTACAGATTTTAAGCAGCCCTGCGTCACATTGTTCGATGATGGTTTTTCCGGTGGACTGGGCCTGTTGCGCCATGTGTTGATGAGCCACTGAACAGATGGCCTGAATTCCTTCGGGGTGGGATTTGATTTCGGCACATAAAGGATTCACAAGGTTCTTAAAACCAGTAAAGGTCATGCCCTTGGCGTCATAGGCACAAGCGTTGACGCCCCAATCATTGTGCAAGGTTTTTTCCAAATCGGTCCACTGTTCCTTGGTCAGAAGGTCGGTCATGAGCATAAGAGAATCCTTTGGTTAATATTTTTTAAAATCGAATTACATTTTCGGAATATAGCCTTCGGGCAGATGGGCCGTTCCCTTAATGCAGGGCAGAGCCGTAACTTCGCGCATCAAATCGAGCAGATTATCAACTTTATCGCAGAACCCACCGTTATCCAAGGTCCACGTGCCATCAATCTTGTGGGCAAAGAGGCAAGTAGAAACAT
>JAFLJW010000152.1 GCA_022712815.1 Pseudodesulfovibrio sp.
TCCTGATCCTGATCCTGATCCTGATCCTGATCCTGATCCTGAACCTGAACCTGAACCTGAACCCGAGCCTGAGCCGGAACCTGACCCTGATCCTGGTGGTGGTGGTGGTGGTGGTGGTGGCGGCGGCGTTTCCAACGATCAGGTCCTCTACGGGACAACAGGTCCTGACTCGCTTACCGGTGGGACGGGCAACGACACCCTCTACGGCAATGCCGATAATGACAACCTCGACGGCGGGGCTGGCAACGATCAACTCTACGGGGAATGCGGGAACGACATACTTGTCGGCGGAGAGGGAAACGATCTGCTGGACGGTGGTATCTATGATGATCCTAAGCACAACCATGACGTTGCCAACTACAAGGATAACCCAGCAAGATCAGGCTCCGACGGAATTGACGGGGGGATTTCATATGCCTATTCCGGTGGGACCGGTTCCTTTGGCGGATCCACCATCACCGATGGCTGGGACAACACCGATGAGCTGGTGGACCTTTCTTCAATTTACGGGTCCACCCATGACGACAATCTGTATGTCGCAATCAATGATGCGGATGACGCCTTTGACGGTCGGTTTTATCTCTGGGGCGGTGACGGCGCAGATTTTTTGACAGGCACTGCCGGGGAGAAAGTCCGGGCCATGTATTTGGATTCTCCCGCAGCCGTCACCGTGACTCTTGCTGCAACAGACATCCAGGGAACGGCCAGTGACGGTTGGGGACACACGGATACCCTTGTTAACATACAAGGCGTCAGCGGCTCAAATTTTATCGGTGGGACAGACACCCTCACTGGATCAACCAACAATGATGGCTTTTTCGGCTCCCTGGGAAATGACATCATCAATGGGGGAGGGGGAGACTGGGACTGGGTCTCCTACGGGTGGCTGTCAAATGCCGATGCCGATTTCGACGGTGTAACCATAGACCTGACCGATACCTCCACAGGGGGCCAAGGCACTGCAATTGGCAAAGATAGCTCTGAAGGTCTCATCTTTACAGACACCCTGTCCAATATTGAAGAGGCCTGGGGATCAAAGTATGCGGATACCATTTTAGGCTCAACAGGAAATAATTGGCTGGGGGGGGAAGATGGCAATGATAATCTAAATGGCAATAGCGGCCAAAATCACCTATGGGGAGGACAAGGTGAGGATGCACTGAATGGGGGAAGCTTCAGCTATGACGACACTACCCGAAATTATGTCACCTACAAGGATGATCTGGATTTTGACGGTGATGGCAATGGGGTCAATGTCTCAATCAATTACGATAGTAACTCCGGGTCCGGGCATGACTTTTCAGGCACCACCGCAACTGATGGGTGGGGAACCGAGGACGACCTGGAAAACTTCTCCAGAATCGTTGGATCAGACTTTGACGACACCCTGAGTATTACCATCACGGACGGGGATAACTACTCCGATGTCCGCTGGTACATGTGGGGCATGGGGGGAAATGACACCCTGACCGGAACCGCAGGCGAGAAAGTGCGGGCCATGTATCTGGATTCACCAGGCCGTGTAGACATTTCCTTTGATTCAAAAGGAGTGGGCTCTGTTGTTGCCGACGGATGGGGATATTCAGATACCCTGGACAATATCCAAGCTGTCAGCGGCTCAAATTTTACTGGGACAGGTGACTCTCTGGTCGGATCCGAACATGACGAAGGTTTCATCGGAAGCCTGGGCGATGACACCATAAATGGAGGGAGCGACGGTTGGGACTGGGTCTCCTACGGATGGTTGACAAATGCAGACGATGGTTTCAATGGGGTGGTTATTGACCTGGGTGATAGCACGGGCACGGCAACCGGCCGGGATGCAACTACCGATATATTTATAGATACCCTATCGAATATTGAAGTGGCCTGGGGATCGGCCTATAGCGATACCCTGACTGGATCCGCAGGAAACCATTGGCTGGAAGGAGAAGGTGCTAATGATTTTCTCTACAGCACTGGCGGCACTAACTTCCTGGTTGGGGGAGATGGCGATGACACCCTGACAGGTGCGGCGACCGGGGCAAAAACCAGTGCAATATATATCGATTCCCCCGACGCTGTGACCGTTACTCTTGCTGAAGGAACTGGAACGGCAACCGATGGACGGGGATTTACAGACACCCTGATTGATATCGACGCCGTTAGCGGCTCGAATTATACCGATGATACCCTGAACGGTAGCTCAGACGATATCAATGACAATGGCGCAGGTTTTTATGCCACCTTTGGAGATGACAACATTACTGGCGGGGTCTCAGACAAGGACTGGATAGACTACAGCTTGCTGGACGGCAAGACTGATCCTAACGCACCGGGTTATCTTTTTGACCATGTAAACGTGGATCTTTCCACGCCAGGCGCCAATGCCATAGGCCTGAAATCAGATGGTACCACCGAAATCTTCTCCGATACCCTGACCAATGTGGAAGATGTCTATGGATCTGCCAAGGACGATCTAATTAAAGGAAACAATTCCGACAACTGGCTGGACGGCAAAGCCGGGAATGATTCCATAGACGGCGTGGCCGGTTCCAATACCCTTGTGGGTGATGCCGGAGAGGATGCCATCACCGGCGGCACCGGGACAGACATCATCACGGGGGGAGCCGATGTAGACACCCTTGATGGCGGAACTGGCAATAATACGTTTGTCTACCAGGCAACCGCTGATTTGTTTACCGGAACTGCTATTGTCGATTCCATTACCGGTGGTTCAGACACGGATACGATTCTCATTGATAATACGGGCGCGCAATTTGATATTCAGGCGGAGGATTCATGGGCCGATAGAATCACCGCAATCGAGAGTATCACTGCAAAAGCCACGAATCAGATTATTTCTATTGTTGCCAATGACAACATGTTTGAAGCGGGTATTACAAAAATTGATCTAAGCGGAGATACAGATACTGGCAGTGTTAATATCATTGATGTGAGCCGCGAGACGGGGGCGAACAACTTTACCCTGACAGGGTCTGCCGGTAAAGATGTTATCACGGG
>JAFLJW010000386.1 GCA_022712815.1 Pseudodesulfovibrio sp.
TGAGGTTCAATATTTTCCCAAGCGTGGTCCGAAATGTCGTGTCGTCGATGTGCATGAATCGGCAAAACAGCCTCCATTGGGGTAGGTTTCTTGACGAACTATGGCACAAAACAAAAGTTTAGACAATCTCGTGACTACACCACCTAGGGGAGTTATCTGGTACAGCCCCGGAAATAATTTGGGTTAGTGATGCTACGTCGGCGGGACTGAACCAGTCTTTAATCATTCCATCGGGCCGGAGTAACGCTACGTTGAACGTCTTTTTATGAACATCAACGCCAACGAAAACACGTTGACCAACAAACGCTTCCACAAACCGGTAAACTGATGATATCTTGATCATAGCCATGTCGCCCTCCTTTGAGCTTCACATTTACTGGTACTGTTACCAGATTAAGCCTTGGAGTGCCGACATGGTGTTTTTCGTCCCTTTTTTTGCCCCAACAAAAAAACGGACCCCGCCCGGGGAGGACTGCCGTCAGGCATCTTATTTCTTTGACTTTTCTTTCTCTTTTCTTCTCTTTCCATCTTCATGTTTAGTGAAGATAGAGAGGCAATACTATACGACAACTTTTTTGAAGAAGTACGCTCAACCAGGATGAGCCTTTTTTTTAAATTTGATGCAAAGCTGCTGTCACAGGCATGAAATTATTTTGAACAGAATTGATAGTTTTTCGGCATTGGTGTAGTCTTGACCCATGAAAAAACTTGAGTGGAGCGACAAACTGAATTTGGGTGTGAAGCAGATAGATGACCAGCACCAGAAGCTGGTGGGTCTGGCAAATAATCTGATTTCGGCGATCCATACAAAAGAGACCGAAGAGGTTCTGAAAAAAGTGTTCAAGGAACTTCGTGAGTATACGGTTTTTCATTTTCGGGCTGAGGAACTATATATGAAGGAAATCGGTTTCCCCGAGCAAGGCGCACATGCCATGAAGCACAACGAACTCAAAGAGCAGGTGAAATGGTATCAAAGAGAAATATATCAAAAAAATGAGGTGACCCCAAACGAGGTGTTGGAGTTCCTGCGCAACTGGCTGGTTAAGCATATTATTTATATGGATATGGAAATAGCCAATTATCTTAAAGAAAAAAAGAGAAGCAAACCTGTGTCCATCAAGGGTGGGCATCCGAATCAGAAATAACTTCTTCAACAAATCGAAGTAAAAAATTTAACTTTCGGCAACGTTCAAGTCACCACGCAAACCATTGTACGAGTAGCTTGCATATGCTATAAAGAAGATTGTTATTATTACAACTCACCTCTGTGATCGCATATGAATAAGCCAACCGCCAGACTTGCTCTATACCTTCTTTCTCCCCTGCTCTTCTTTGTCCTTAGTACAGGCTATATAATATATTCTCTGACCATGAATAACCACCGGGCCATGGCAGAAGCCACAAGCCGTCGTCATGTGGAAAAAGCCCAGCAACAGATTGCAAGCAAGCTGGACAACGCCTTGAAAGACCTGACTTTTTTTTCTTTTGTACATGAATCATACGAGGTCTTTACAAAGGATATCAACGCGGACCTGAAAGAAACCTTCATGACGCTCTGCTATAACCGGCAGAACTATGATCAAATCGGATACATAAACAAACAAGGGCAGGAAATATTCCGAATCAACGACAACAACGGGTTTCCTCGCATCGTTTTTAAAGAAGACCTTCAGTTCAAGGGAGGGCGTTCCTTTTTCACGAACTCCATCGGCCTGAAGCTGAATGAACTATATATCTCGCCCATGGAGTTGAATACCGAAGGCGGAATCATTGAAAAACCTCATAAACCGATACTCCGTCTGGCAAGCCCCGTAACCGACCCGGATGGCATCACTGTGGGCATATTTCTCATCGATTTCCTGAGCAAACCTCTTCTTGATGCACTGAACGACGTCTCCGAGGGCACCAAGGATGTAATAATGCTCCTCAACAGCGACGGGTATTGGCTCAAGGGGCCATCTCCGGATCAGGAATGGGGCTTCGTACTCGACAAAAAAAACGGTCCCTCGTTTGCAAAAAGCCATGCACGGGAATGGGATGTGATCAGTAAGAGCGACCACGGTCACTTCTCGACTGACGGAGGACTTTTCACCTTTGCAACGGTTGACCTGACCCAATCCATTTCCAAATCCACCAAGCTTTGGGGAACTCACACGGCTCCACTCTGGAAAATTGTTTCCTGGACACCGCCGGAAGTCCTGCAACTCCTCTCAAGACGGTTGCTGAAGAAAATTGTCAGCTACAGCGGTGCGATTCTCTTCATGGCAACACTCTTTGTCATAACCCTGGCCGCCCAACGCGCTCGAAGAGCCTCCGCAGAAGCACTCGTTGTGAAACAGATAGAATCCAATGCTCGCTTTGTTCCCCGGGAGTTTCTTGGCCTGCTCGACAAGGGCGAACTGACCGAAATACATATCTCCGATAACGTGCAGCGATCCATGACCATTCTCTTCACGGACATTCGATCCTACACCACCATTTCAGAATCAATGGACCCGCAAATATTACTCAGCTTTCTCAACAGCTACTACGGCATACTCGATCCAATCATCAGCCGTAACAACGGCTTCATTGACGCCTTTATCGGCGATGCGGTCATGGCCCTCTTCCCGGGCGGTGCAAAAAAAGCCATTCTGGCTGCCATTGATATCCGCATCGCCTTGCGCGATTTTCACCATCAATCCGGACACGATACCCAAACCGGCCTCAACACCGGATTCGGCCTCCATTGCGGCGAGGTTACCCTTGGCGCGGTGGGCACGAACAAACGCATGCAGACCACGGCCATCGGTGATGCAGTGAACCTGGCCGCACGCATTGAGGCCTTAACCAAGCTTTTCGGTGTGAGCCTGATCATTTCCAGTGAGGTTTGCCAGGAGTTGCCCTCCCCATCCGGTTTCAAAATCAGGAGCATTGACCTGGTTCGGGTCAAGGGAAAACAGGAAGTAGTGGAACTCTTTGAGGTCTTTGATGCAGACCCACCCAAAATACTCCAGGGCAAAAGCGAAAGTTTGGACCTTTTCAATGAAGCCATGCGGCTCTATCGAGAAGGAAACTTCCAGCGTGCCATCGAAAAACTGACCTTGTGCCAAAAAATATGCCCGGAAGACACTATTCCAGCCATTTACATCACACGGTGCAGCACCATGCAACGCCTGCCTCCGGGAGATACGTGGACCGGCATCAGCACCATGTAGGGCTACTGCCCTAAAGGAGATACGACCCATGGCCTTTCTTGAGTGGACCAATAAAAACAAGATAAATGTCAGGATAGTGGACGAGCAACACAAAAAGCTCTTCAGCCTGCTCAATGCGCTGCATAAGGCCACGGTCAACGGAGAAGAACGATCTTCCCTCACATCCATCATGGACGAACTGATCGAATACACGGTGTACCACTTCCGGACCGAGGAAAAACTTTGTAAGAAACATGGCTACCCAAACTACGTAGCCCATACGGCAATACACAACAAACTGACAGAGCAAGCCCTTGAACTGCAACAACAGTGCAGAGTCGGAAGTGCCACCATTTCCTTTGACCTCCTCGACTTCATGCACGGATGGCTTGTGAACCACACCACAGGCATCGACAAAGAAGTTGGCGCACATTTGAACAAATGCGGTATTTTTTAACGCGCATGGATTGAATTTGAGCACTCGCTTCCATCAATAAAAAGACCACGACTCCTGTGAGACCCTTTTGATGTGAAGCCGTCGAAGGCGGTTCAGGCGATGAATTCCCAAGCTTTTTCAAAAACAGAGGCTCTCTTGATTTTTCAACCGGATTAAGCGATATGCCTAGTAGAACACTATAGGGAGTGACCATGGTTGACGATAGCTTTTTGTGTCAGGACAGTGCGGTCTTAACCATCCTCAAAACCAGCGAGGAGGTCAACCAGCTCAAGGATGTTGATACCATTCTTGATAAAATACTCTATGAATCAAGGAATTTTGCGAATGCTGACGCGGGTTCAATATTCTTGGTAGAGAAGGACAGCCTGGTTTTCAGTTACGTCCAGAATGACACGTTCTTCAAAAAAGAAACCGCCAATGCGGCCTTATATCAGAATTTTGCGCTTCCCATCAGTGAACAATCCATTGTGGGCTATGTCGCCAAGACCCGTCAAAGTCTGGCCATCGACGATGCCTATGAACTGGATCAGACCCTGCCGTTTGCCTTTAACAAATCTTTTGACGAAAAATCCGGCTACCGCACCACGAGCATGCTGACCATACCGCTTATCGCCCAGGAAAGCCGTCTGGTCGGAATCATGCAGCTTATCAACGCCAAGAACGACATGGGCAAGGTAATCCCTTTCTCTGCCGAGGCCAGAACCTATATCCCGCTTTTCTGCAACAACGCCTCGGTGGCAGTTGA
>JAFLJW010000361.1 GCA_022712815.1 Pseudodesulfovibrio sp.
ATCCGCCTGCCCGACCTGCGGGTCGTGTGCCGGTATGTTCACGGCCAACTCAATGAACTGTCTGTCCGAATCCATCGGTCTGGCCCTGCCCGGCAATGGCACGATCCCGGCGGTCATGTCCGCCCGTGTGCGCCTTGCCAAGCAGGCTGGAATGCAGGTCATGGAAATGTTGGAACGGGACATCAAGCCGCGTGATATCGTCACCAAAGAATCTGTCCGCAACGCAGTGGTCATGGACATGGCTCTCGGCTGTTCGACCAATACGACTCTGCACCTGCCTGCCTTGTTCGGCGAGGCCGGTCTTGATCTGAGTCTTGAGATGTTCAATGAAATCAGTGCAAAAACGCCGAACCTGTGCAAGCTCTCCCCGGCTGGCCCTCATTTCATGGAGGATCTGAACGAGGCTGGCGGCATCCCCGCCGTCATGAGCGAGTTGGTCAAGCGAGACCTGCTCAACCTTGACGTGATGACCGTCACTGGCAAGACACTGGGTGAGAATTTGAAAGACCTTGATGCCAGAGTCAGTAACCACGAGATCGTCCGGCCAATTGACAACCCCTATTCCGAGGAAGGCGGCATCGCCATCCTGTACGGCAATATCGCGCCGGAAGGGTGCTGCGTGAAGCAGTCTGCCGTGGCCCCTGAAATGATGAAGAAGACTGGCCTTGCCAAGGTTTTCAACTCCGAGGAGGACTGTGTTGAAGCGATCCTCGGCGGCAAGATCAAGCCGGGTGATGTGGTTGTCGTGCTCTATGAAGGCCCCAAGGGCGGTCCGGGTATGCGCGAAATGCTCACCCCGACCTCATCCATCGCGGGTATGGGCCTTGGCGAATCCGTTGCGCTTATCACGGATGGCCGATTTTCCGGCGGCACACGCGGCGCGGCCATCGGCCATATCTCGCCCGAAGCGGCGGCAGGCGGTCCTTGCGGTTTGATTCAGGACGGTGACAAGATCGAGATCGACATCCCGGCCCGCAGGATCAACCTGCTGGTGGATGATAAAGAGCTTGAGGAACGTAAAAAGACGTTCAAGCCCATCGTCAAGGAAGTGAAATCATCTTTCCTGCGCCGCTATGCCAAACTCGTGACTTCTGCTGCTACCGGAGCTGTTTTCGAAAAATAGATAACACCGCACCAAAATCAGGACCGGGTGAAACTCAACAGAGTTTCACCCTTTTTTTATTATAATTGGTAGTCAATGCAATAGATTGGGATAGACAGAATCGTTTAAAAAATGTTTAATGTTAAAAGATGGCGGATTTTATTCTTTAAGAGGGAGTCTGATTGTTTCAGAATTTTATTCGGAGGGATAGCAAGGTGGTTCGCAAACTATTTTTTGCGGCGGTGTTTCTCCTGGTGCTGGTTGTCAATGCACGAGGAGAAAGTATCCGGGTGGTGACAGAGGAGTGGCCTCCTTATACCTATAGTGAAAACGATGAGATAATGGGTGTTGTCACTGAAATCGTTCGGGCTACTTTGGAGAGGTCCGGACTTGACTACTCCATAGAAATATATCCTTGGGCGCGGGCCTACAAAATGGCCCATACTGAAAAAAAAATTCTCATCTATTCCATTTTCAAGCTGCCCAGCCGAGCGGACAAGTTCAAATGGATTGAAATAGATGGCTTGTCCGTGAACATGTATCTCTTCAAATCAAAATACCGGAATGATATCAATCTGACCTCCCTTGATGATGCCAGAAAATATAAAATAGGCGTCACCCGTGAGACATCGACCCACCACTTTCTGGCTTCCAGAGGGTTCATTGAAGGCGTCAATCTCTTTCCGGTCAATTCCGAGGAGCAAAATGCACTCAAATCCCGGCCACAGACCACACGTATTGATCTGACCACGGGCGATAAGCTTTCCCTGGCCCGTTGGCTCAAGGTTTCGGACCTTCCCTCCGACTATTGGGTGGAACAGTTGCTGCTCTTTCAGGAAGATTTTTACATGGCCTTCGGACTGGAGACGTCTGATACGGTCGTTGAAAAAGTTCGCAAGGCCTTCCGTGAGATCTGTGATGAAGGCCAATTGGAGTCCATTGTGGAGAAGTATTACAAGATGTTCGAGTAGTCTTGGGCAATACCAAATTTGTGAGAACGGCTTTACCGACCATCAGAAACGAGAAAGGCCTCCGTGTGGAGGCCTGTTGTTTTTCTCGTGTGCAAAAAGAAGGAAGATACTTTCTTTATAGCACGAGCCGTGCCAAACTTTCGCGATGGCGGAAATAAATTTTAACGTCTGGTATTACAGCCAGTTATCTCTAAAATTCTCCGCATAATATGAAGGTCGGGAAATGGGTTGAAGTACAAAAAATTAAACTTACCTCAAAGAATTTCTGTCAGGGGCAAAATTTTTAAACCGTGATTTTCCCCATTGCCCGGACAAATCCCTCTTTTCCGCGTCTGATGACATCTTCGCCTACGCAGAACGCCAGCCGGAAGTAGCCGGGGCAGCCGAAGCCGGAGCCGGGGACAGCCAGAATCTTTTCTTCCTGCAAGATGGCGCAGAATTTTACATCATCACCACCCGGAGCCTTGGGGAAGAAGTAGAACGCACCTTTTGGCATGGTGTATTCAAAGCCCGCGTTGTCGAGTACTTCGGCCATGGCCTTGCGGCGACCATCGTAGATACCAACATCCACCGAGCTGCCGAGCACCTTGCCGAGCAGTTTTTGCGCCAGAGCCGGAGCATTGACGAATCCGAGAATTCGGTTTGCCATGATTACCGCGCCCATGAGCGGTCCTTTGTTTTCGATGGCCGGGTTGATGAGTGCGTATCCCACGCGTTCGCCAGCCATGCTCAGATTCTTGGAAAAGGACGAGCAGACAACCGAGTATTTGTAGATGTCGAGCAGGCTCGGCACTTCGGTTCCGTCAAAGGCGAGGAAGCGGTATGGCTCATCGGAAAGAATGTAGATGGGCTTGTCGCGACCTTCATTGTGCCGGGTCAGGATGGCAGCCAGCCCTTCAAGCTCAGCGCGGTTGTACACCACGCCGGTGGGGTTGTTTGGCGAGTTGATGAGAATAACGCGAGTCTTGGCGGTAATTGCTTTGTCGATACCGTCGAGATCAAGCTCGAAGGTCAGCGGTTTGGACGGGACGGGCACCAGCTTACCGCCATGGTTCTCGGCATAGAAACCGTATTCTACGAAAAACGGGGCCGGGGTCACGATTTCATCACCCGGTTCGAGTACGGCTCGGAAGAATGAATTGAGTGCGCCAGCCGCGCCGCAGGTGATGACCAGACAATCGGCAGGCACATCCACACCCTGTTCTTTTGAAACGATTTCGGCGAGTTTTTCGCGTACATCCGGGTAGCCGAAGTTGGGCATGTACCCCATGAAGAAGGGCGTGTCCGCCTGTTTGGCTATCTCGGCCAATGCCTTTTTGATGGCAGGCGGAGGCGGTAGGTCAGGGTTGCCAAGGCTGAAGTCACAAACGGCATCTTCACCGAATTCTTGTTTGAGGCGGATACCTTCCTCAAACATTTTGCGAATCCAGGAAGCTTTTTCCATATATCCGATCATTTGTGATGAAATAAGCTGCATGATTTCTCCTTTGAGCGATTTTGAATAGCCACTGTAAGGCAAAGACGAATCGCTCGCAACAGCCACGAGAGTTCAGGCTACCTTTCTGTCAAATACTCCCCAATAGTGAGATATTCTTCTTAAAACTTACCCCGCCTCATAAACCAAAGGTCCTGTGTTCTTTACACAGGACCTTTGGTTTATGAGGCTTATCCCGCGCCGCAGGCTCGCTCAGGGTCAAGGGACGCGTCCCTTGCAGGTCCAGGACAGCGTCCTGGTCCCCCGGAAGGGGCCGCCGGAGGCAATCAAATGTTACTCGCTCATCCCTGGAGACCAGACGTAGTAGAAGCCCGCTTTGGACGGCATGATGTAGCTGGCGTCTATGCCGAGCAGATTGAGCTTGGCGGGATAGGTGGAATCCATGCTGTTGTAAGGATTGTCGTTGGGGTATGTGTCACGGCGGTAAGCTATGACCTTGGAATCGGCTGGCAGCCCTGAGAGTTGACGGGCCTTGGTAAAGGCATCCTGAATGTAGCCGATCTGGTCGATCAGGCCGATTTTCTTGGCTTGATTGGCGGTGAAGATACGGGCGGTTTTGACTGTTTCCATGTTGGCGGGTGTCAGGGTGCGATGCTTGGCGACCAGCATGTGAAAGCGGGCGGCGTAGTCGTCGATGATCGCTTGGAACATGTCGGCTTCTTCGGGCGTGGTGGGCCTGAACGGCGATCCCATGTCCTTGTCCTCACCGGATTTGGTGATTTCCATGTCCACGCCGACCTTGTCGAGCAACCCTGTCAGTTTGGGGCGCATGAAGATTACTCCGACAGAGCCGGTGATGGTGGTGGGATGGGCCATGATCCAGTCGGCGGGCAGGGCGGCGTAATATCCGCCTGACGCGGCCACGTCGAACATGGCGGCCACGACTTTTTTGTTGGTGCGCTGTTTGAAGTCCATGATCTCATGATACAGGATGTCGGACGCGGTGGTGGTTCCGCCGGGCGAGTCAATGGCGATGACCACGGCTTTCACTTCGTCGTCCACCTCGATCAGCCTGAGCGCACTGACGAGTTCCTGCACCTGACTAGGTCTGGTCCGGATCAGGCCTTGGCGCGGCTGGGAAACGAGGACTCCTTTCAGGTAAATGAGCGCGATCTTGCCCTCGCCTTCTCCTTCTACCACAAACTCCTTGAGCGGTTCTGTGGCCGGGGATGCAAATAGCTTGATCTTGGGTGCGCAGCCGGGAAGGGTCAGGGCGAAGAGTAAAAGTGCGGCGATCAATCTTAATTTCATGGTGTCTCCGTATGATTTTGGGAGCTGCTTTGCAGACCCGGGCGTGTTAAATTTACGAGACCGTGTATATCATAAGAAAAGAAGGAATCCCAGTCCGGCGGCGATCTCGCCAAGCAGAACGGAACAGCCGAGGAAATCGCCGTTGGCACCGTCTACGTGTACTGCCAGCCGGTAGAGCGGGAAGAGCGCGGCGGTGGCAATGAGCGTTGCCGCGATGGTGACGATGGGTCCGGCCAGAAAAATGCCGACAATAAAGGTTGTCAGGGCGGAGAACAGTGCCACGCCGAGGGTTGCGCCGTCGATGTAGAGCTTGCCCAGTCCGGGGCGGGTGAGGTGTCGGATGTAAAAACCGAGCCAGACACAGGCGGCCCGGCCAAGGATAAAGGCCCAGAGGACAGTGGTGTATGCCCCGGCACTGATCATTTCATGGAAGATGATGATTTGCCCGCCAAGGGCCATGACCAGCCCGATGACGCCGAATGCACCGGAGCGGCTGTCCTTGATGACTTCCCAGAACCGGTCCGGGTCGGTGTGTGTGGTGACGGCGTCGCAGACGTCGGACAGGCCGTCAAAATGGAGGCCGCGTGTGAGGTAGATGCTCAGGACGACCATGAGCCAGGCCTGCACCCAGGGCGAGGAGGCGAACAGGCCGAGCGCAAAGGGGAGCACAATGACCACGCCGAGCGTCAGCCCCACAAGGGGCATGTAGACCATGCACTTGTTCATTTCCTTTTCGGGAATAACGCGGGCCGGAGCGAGTCGGGTCAAAAATCCCAATGTGTCGAAAAATCTGCGGACAACTTTCATTTATGCCTCCCAGGTCAGTTCGATGGTATCGTTCATGGACAGGCCGAATTTTCTGGCTGCCGAGCGTTGGTTGACCGCGATTTCAAGGAAACCCTGACTCCCTTCGAGCAAACCGGGCGCACCTTCGGGCATGTCGCTATAGGTCGTGGCGTAGGCCAGTTCTCCTCCGGCTGGCGAGACCATCTGCAACTTTGTGGGTGTGCCGAGACTTTCCGCTTCAAGGTTGAGCACACAGTTGCCGAAACGGTCGATATGGAGCACATGGCCGGTGGCCCGACCCGGCGAGATGGTCGGCTGGTTCCACTTGCGGGAGACGAGATCAGTTGGGTCCATTTCGGTTCCCAACCCTTCGGGGGCACCGCCCAGTGCCAGCCACGCGGCGAGCGGTGCGAATATGTCGCGTCCGTGAAATGTATGCGAAACTTTTTTCGGCGCATCCATGGCGGCAGAAAGATCATAGGCGCGGATATCGGCTGACCATGCGTTTTTCAGGGCGAGTCCGAGCAGTCCGTTGTCTGGTGCGATGAGCACTCGCTCGTCGATCTTGAGGCAGACAATACTGCGGTTCGTACCCACGCCGGGATCGACAACGGATAGTATGACCGCGTCCTCGGGGAAATGTTCATAGCTTGCGGCCAGAAAGAATCCAGCCTGAGCCACGTTGAAGGGAACGACATCGTGGGAGATGTCTACCACACGACAGTTTGGGGCTTTTTTCGCCAGCACGCCCTTGACCTGACCCACGTAAGGGTCGGCCAGGCCGAAGTCGGTGATCAGCCCAATGCAACGGGGGGGCGGGGTTTCTTTTTTCAGGGCCGTAAGCATCAGTATATCTTCCTTGACGAAAATCCCTGTCCCAGCACGTGAAAGCCGGAACCCATGATGGTGAACGCCTCCGGGTCGATTTCATAAACCAGTTCCTCCAGCCGCTTGAGCTGGATGGAGGCAACCATGGTCAGGATGACCTCCTTGGGATCGCCGGTCCAGCCGCCTGTGCCTTTGAGCAGTGTCACGCCCCGGTCCAGCTTGGTGAGAATCACCTTGCGGAGTTCGTCTGGCTTCTTCGAGATTATCAGGACCATTTTTCGTTCGCTGAACATGCCCATGATGTATTCGATGGCAATGGCGGTGATGAAGGTCATGGCGATGGAATAAAGCACGATATGCAGGTCGAGGAAAAGAAAACCGCCGACAAATCCGATGAGGTTGAACCAGAACTCGAAGCTGCCCATGGACATGTTGAATTTTTCCTTGCAGATGACGGCCAGAATGTCTGCGCCGCCAGTGGAGCCGAGCGAGCGCAAGGCCACGCCCACGCCCGCGCCGAGGATGCCGCCGCAAGTGAAAACCGCCAACCAGATATCGGCGATGGGCAGGGTGTAGGTAATGATGTCGATGAAGAACGCGACCGCAAACATTCCGTACAGGCTGTAGAAGAAGAATCGTTTGCTGACGAACACCCATCCGAGCACGAAGACCGGCAGGTTGAGCAACAGATACCACTGGCCGGTGCTCAGTTCCCCGGAGGCGTAATAGCAGAGCAGGGCGATGCCTGACATACCGCCTGTCAGCAGCCCGTAGGGCATGGCAACGGACTTGACCGCAAAGGCGATGAGAAAGGAGCCGAATGTCAGTAGCATCAGATTCCACGGCACGCCAAAAGTCAGGGAGCGAAACCGTGTTTTCAGGTCGGTATTTTCCATATGTGTTCTCCAGCTTTTCTAGTAGCCCGTTTCGGGGATGGAGAAAACCATAAATTAGAACCGTGCATAATTGCGGTTCCCTTTTTGAAGAGAAAAGGGAATGCAAAGTCGCCTGCTACGGTGATAGAGAATGAGCAAAGAGGTTCCGCCCCCTCCGGGCCGGGTCGCCTTTGTGCCAAACGAGAAAAATGAGATAGAATCGGACAACTGATTTTAAACAGGTCAGCTCGGCCCGGGTGGTTCTTTTGCCTCTACTTTTGAGCTTTTTTCCAAAATTCCGGCCACAGTTCAAGGACTTTTTTCATGGCCTTTCCGCGATGCGATCGTTTGTTCTTCACTTCCGGATCAAGCTCTGCCACGTGGCAACCAAGTTCAGGATCAATGACGATAACATCATACCCGAACCCGTCATCGCCTTTATATCCATGGCCGATCACAATCTCGTAAGCTCCGTCTGCACTGATTTCCTGCCCGTTCGGAGCCACGGCAGCCATGACGCAACGATAGCGGCCCGTGCGTTTATGGTCAGGGACATCTTTCATTTCTTCCAGCATCTTCTCATTGTTGGCGTGGTCGTCGCACTGCTCGCCAGCATAGCGGGCAGAGTAGATTCCGGGCCGGCCATTCAGGGCCTCGACCTCAATGCCGGAATCGTCAGCCACAGTCACCAGCCCGGTGATTTCAGCCACGGTGCGGGCCTTGATAAAGGCGTTTTCCAGAAAAGTATCGCCGGTTTCGGGAATATCCCCGATTTCCGGGAATTCTGACAGGCTTTTCACGGTCACGCCAAACGGCTCCAACATGACCGATAGTTCCTTGATTTTGCCCTTGTTGTTGGTGGCGAGAACGATGGTATTCATAAGAAAGCCCCTGATCTGTTATTCAAAAAATATAATTGAAATCCCTCTGTCGTTGGCTGTTCAAAAAAAGTTTGGGTGCCAGGCGCAAGAAGAATCCAGGCCCGAAGCGCATTCTTGATACGGGAGGGTCTGGATTCTTCTTGCGCCGCAGCAAGCGGGCCTTTTTTTGAACAGCCACGGGGGTTTTACTACTCGGAGTCACCATTTTTCGCAACCGCCAGGGTGGGCGGCAGTCGAAGGGTCAGCTTGGTTCCGACACCTTCCTTGCTGACCAGATCCACGTCTCCGCCGATCTCGTCAACTATCTTTCGAGTCTGGGCCAGTCCAAGGCCGGAGCCTTTGCCCTTGGTGGAAAAAAACGGGCTGAAAATCTTGTCGCGGATGGCAAGGGGAATGCCGTGGCCGGTATCCTCCACGGTCAGGACCACCTGATCGCGGACCATGCTCGTGGTTACGAACAGTTTTCCGCCTCCTTCCATGGCCTCCACGGCATTTTTCACCAGATTGATCAGACATTGCTTGATCAGGTCCGGGTTGGCCTTGACTCTGGCCACGGATTTGTCCAGATCAATGTGTGCTTTCACTCCCTGATTCCTGCATGGCAGGCTCATTACATCCATGGTGGCCGTCACTAGCGAGTTCAGGTCCACCTCGACCACCTGGGCTTCAGTGGGGCGAGTGAAATTCATGAGGCTTTTGAGAATTTCATCCAGCCGTTTCGATTCGGTGAGGATGATGGACAGCTTTTCACGAGCCTTGTCATCAAGCCCCTTGGCCCGCATAAGCGAATTGGCAAAACCGCTGATGGTAAAGAGCGGATTGCGGATCTCATGGGCCATGTAAGTGGACAACTCACCGATGGAGGCCAGTTTTTCCGCCTGTTGCAATCTGTTCTCGATAGAAGTCCGCTCGGTGATGTTCCGCCGGATGGCGACCACATGGTTAACCGTACCATCTTCATCAAAAACCGGGTAGACATAGATGCGAAAATACTGAACCCGTCCGCCCGAATCCACCTGGCTGGTCACGGTTTCAGCCGGAGCCCTGGTCTCCATGGCCTGACCGAACGGATTTTTCTCGTATCCACATTCAGGCTTATCCGTATCTTCAAAAACATCACAATACGGCTTACCCATGAGTCCTTTTTTGGACTTGCCCGAACGAACAAGGGCTGTCTTGTTCATGCCCACCACCACGCCCTTGTTGTTCAGGAACAATATTTCCTGATCCATCTGGTCGATGATGGTTTTCAGCATGTTCTGGGTGTGCATCAGATCAAGCTTGCAGGCCACCCATATTTTGTCCGAGGTCAGCAGGTTGATGAAAAAGTTGGCCGCGTCGCGTTCTACAAGTGTAATGCCCGGCGGCAAATAATTGCGTAGCTCGTGCAGCAATGCGGGCCTGCCGGTGGCCTCGATGAGCATGTTGATTTCCGGGTGATTCTCAAGCATCTTCCGATACCCGGCGTAGGTGGGGATCGCCTGACTGGAATCGTGGACTTCCGGCAAAACCGTCTCACTTGGCAGGGCCGCGGCAACTATGCCGATGTCTTTGAGTACCACATCATTACTCTGCTCCTTGAACATCTGCCAAAATGTCAGTAAGGCCGGTATGTCGCCGATGATGCCGATGACGTAGCGCTTGTTTTCAATAAGGGATGCAGGCTGCAAGTTGACCTCCTGTCAGGGCATGTTGCACACTCGCCACAAGGCGAGGGAAAGATCCACTTCAATACTATCCCATTTAGGTACCCATTTCAAAGGAAATGACATGAGCCAACCCACTGAATTGTCTATAAAAGTATATACTGTTAGCTTGGGCTGTCCAAAAAATCGCGTTGATACCGAGCGCCTGCTCGGAACGCTCGGTTCGGCCATGGTTCCGGTCGAGTCCGCTCTTGAGGCTGACCTGACGCTCATCAACACCTGCGGATTCATCCAGCCCGCTGTGGAGGAATCGGTCAATACCATCCTCGAAGCCATACAGGATATCGCCGAAGCCGCAAATTCCGCTGATAAAAAACCGCTGCTGGCCGTGGCCGGATGTCTGGTCAGCCGCTATGGGCAAGACCTCAAGGACGAAATCCCGGAGGTCGATCTGTGGCTCAACACGGAAGAGATAGAATTGTGGCCAGCCATGGCCGCCACCGCTCTGGCCGCTCCCATGGATTCCGACACCCCCCGGCGTCTGTCCACCAGTCCCAGCCATGCCTATCTTAAGATTTCCGAGGGATGCTCGCACAACTGCCGGTTCTGCACCATCCCTTCCATTCGAGGTGCGCACAAAAGTTGGTCCGTGGATTTCCTTGTCAGAGAGGCTGAAAAACTTGTCAGGGAAGTCCCTGAAATCATCGTGGTCGGGCAGGATTCCACAGCCTATGGGTCGGACCTCGATTCCGGAGAAGATATCCGCCAGCTTGTGGAAGGGCTGTCCAAATTGTCCGGCCTTGAATGGCTGCGTATCATGTACCTCTATCCCGCCGGGCTGACCGAAAACCTGCTTGCCTTCCTAAAGGACATCGGCAAACCGTTCCTGCCTTATTTCGATATTCCGCTCCAGCATGCCCACCCTGACGTGCTCTCCGGCATGGGCCGCCCGTTTGCCCGCAACCCGGAAAAGGTCATTGACCGGGTCCGAAAACATTTCCCGGACGCGGCCCTGCGCACCACGTTCATCGTCGGCTATCCCGGCGAGACCGATGAACATTTTCAGCATCTAATGGCCTTTGCCAAAAAAACGCGCTTCCATCATCTCGGTGTTTTTCCATACTGGCCTGAAGACGGCACACCTGCCGCAGCCATGGATAATCAGGTCCCTGACGAGGTCAAGCAGTTCCGGCGTGATGCTCTCATGGAACTTCAGGGCGACATCAGCGAGGAAATTCTTGGTGGATATGTCGGCGAAACTCTGCCGGTTCTGATCGAGAAGCCATCGCCTGAATGGCCGGGTCTGTATATTGGTCGGGCGTGGTTTCAGGCCCCGGAGGTTGATGGCGTGACCTATGTCAGTGCGCCGCCGGAAGCGGAGTTGGAGCCCGGGACGATTGTGGATGTCGAAATCGAGAAGGCGGACACATACGATCTGTCCGGGCTGGTGTAGGGAATAAAGGCGGAGAAAATAAAAATAAGGATAGGAAAAAAGCTGAAAGCAAGCGATGTCGGGAAGATTTTTAGATCAAAACCGATCACATCCTTTTCACTTTCCGATTTGCCCTTTAAAATTTTTGCTCAGACTCGTGATGGTATCTAATTGTCGACGCGCCCCAAACCTATAGGGAGAAGGCGAGATGTCGTTACCCTGTCCATTTCTCCGAGAAGCCCCGGAGCAGTTGCATGTTGGCTTCATGGATGCACCTGTCAGCACAAGGGTTTTATTCCTTTGGGAAGTCATATATGGTTTTCTCTCATCATTTTTATCCGGTTCCATACGAGAGAGACCCCATGACATTGAAAATGAGCAAACAAAGGGCTTTGGTAGCTCAATCCGAGATTCGCAACATGTCCATCGAGTGCGCCCGAGTGGGCGGCATCAATTTGGCACAGGGAGTTTGCGACCTGCCCGTGCCATGTGTCGTTGTTCAGGGAGCCAAAGAGGCCATGGAGCGCGGAGTCAACATCTACACCCGTTTCGACGGACGGCCTGAGCTGCGCA